>NZ_LFCV01000071.1 GCF_001037465.1 Xenorhabdus khoisanae | reverse complement strand
ACATAAAATACACGACAAAATTTCTAGAAAACGAAAAAAACAAGATTAAAACACTAGTAACGTCGTATTTTAGAGCATATCTAAAATAGATAATGCGACAATCTTAGTGATATAGCTCACACCATTTAAGGATCATGATCTTGGTCACAAAACACAAAACAACATTATTTATTATTTAAATTCAATCAAATAAACAAAACATCATTGCAATAAACGTCATTTGACACTATTTGACCTGCTCTCTTTTTACCGTTAAGTTGGGAATTCACTGAAAATCACCTGCCGGATAATCACTCGGCTCATATTTATGCAGTAACACAACATCATTTTGATTTACCGCTTGTTATTGCCAATAAAGTTATTGCCAATAGAACAAGTGGCGTTTGACTGAGGGCGCAAATCAGACGCCTGTAGAAATAATATATCTATATCATCTCGCGAGTGATGTGAGAGCTGGACAGAACTTGGGGAGCTTTACAATGTTGTATGATAATTTGCAGGAAAAAGACAACTGTGGTTTTGGATTAATCGCGCATATTGAAGGAGAGCCAAGCCACAAAGTGGTGCGCACCGCCATACATGCTCTGGCTCGGATGCAGCACCGGGGCGCGATTTTAGCGGATGGAAAAACTGGCGATGGTTGTGGCTTATTAATGCAAAAGCCCGATCGTTTTTTTCAGATGACTGCCAGCGAGCATTCATGGCGGCTAGCCAAGAACTATGCAGTCGGTATGCTGTTTCTGAGTCAGGATGCCAAAATAGCTCAATCATGCCGTGACATCATCGAACAAGAATTACAAAACGAAACCTTATCTATTGTGGGTTGGCGGGAAGTTCCCATCAATCGCGATATTTTGGGGGATATTGCCCTGTCAAGCCTGCCCCGCATTGAACAGATTTTTGTCAATGCACCTGCCGGATGGCGCTCGCAGGATTTAGAACGCCGGTTATTCGTTGCCCGACGTCGTATAGAAAAACGCATCACTGACAATGATTTTTATATTTGCAGCCTGTCTAATCTGGTCACAATTTACAAAGGACTGTGCATGGCTGCGGATTTACCCCGTTTCTATCCAGATTTGGCCGACTTGCGGATGGAATCTTCTATCTGTTTATTCCACCAACGTTTTTCGACCAATACGGTTCCCCGCTGGCCTCTGGCACAACCGTTTCGTTATCTGGCGCATAATGGGGAAATCAATACCATTACAGGCAACCGTGAATGGGCTAAAGCGAGAGCCTATAAGTTTCGCACGCCACTGATCCCTGATTTGCATACCGCTGCACCTTTCGTGAATGAAACAGGCTCAGACTCCAGCTCATTAGACAATATGCTGGAGCTGTTCCTCAATGGCGGTATGGATTTAATTCGCGCGATGCGACTGCTGGTGCCACCTGCATGGCAGAATAACCCTGATATGGATGATGACCTGCGCGCATTCTTCGATTTCAATTCTATGCACATGGAACCGTGGGATGGCCCTGCCGGCATCGTTATTTCCGATGGGCGCTATGCGGCCTGCAATCTGGATCGCAATGGCCTGCGTCCTGCCCGTTATGTGATCACCAAAGATAAGCTGATTACCTGTGCTTCTGAAGTGGGTATTTGGGATTACCAACCCGATGAAGTCGTGGAGAAAGGCCGTGTTGGGCCGGGTGAGTTAATGGTCATTGATACCTATGCAGGCCGCATTCTTCATTCCGCTGAAACGGATAATGATTTGAAACTCAGACATCCTTATAAAGAATGGCTGGAGAAAAATGTTAAGCGTTTGACCCCATTTGAGGAATTGCCGGAAGATCAAGTGGGTCAAAGGGATTTAGATGATCGGCTGTTGGCAACTTATCACAAGCAATTTGCCTACAGTAATGAGGAACTGGATCAAATTATCCGTACCCTTGGTGAAAATGCCCAGGAAGCTACCGGATCAATGGGAGATGATACGCCGTTTGCCGTACTATCCAGCCGACCGCGCATTATCTATGATTATTTCCGCCAACAATTTGCCCAAGTCACCAATCCTCCCATCGATCCGCTGCGTGAAGCCCATGTGATGTCATTGGCTACCCGTATTGGGCGAGAAATGAATGTTTTTTGTGAAGCGGAAGGGCAAGCTCATCGACTGAGTTTTGAATCTCCAGTTCTGCTCTACTCTGATTTTGTGCAACTGACTACGCAGCAAGAATCCTATTATCGTGCTGATACGTTGGATTTAACCTTCAATCCACAGGAAAGCAGCCTTCAAAGTGCAGTTGCAACCTTATGCGAAAGAGCAGAAAAACTCGCCCGTAATGGCGCAGTATTACTGGTGCTATCCGATCGTAATATTTCACCCGAAAAGCTGCCAATCCCTGCACCAATGGCTGTCGGTGCCATTCAGCACTGTTTGGTTGAGAAAAACCTGCGCTGCGATGCCAACTTGATCGTAGAAACTGCCAGCGCGCGTGATCCACATCATTTTGCTGTATTGCTGGGCTTTGGTGCTACTGCTGTTTACCCTTATCTGGCCTATGAGTCACTGGGAAAAATGGTGGATGATGGCACAATCAACACGCCATATGCCCGCGTTATGCTGAATTATCGCAACGGTGTTAATAAAGGGCTGTATAAGATTATGTCCAAAATGGGCATTTCCACTATCTCTTCTTATCGCTGCTCTAAATTGTTTGAGGCTGTCGGCCTGCATCCTGAGGTGACAGACGTCTGTTTCAACGGGGTCGTCAGTCGTATTGGAGGGGCGGATTTCAGCGATTTTGAACAAGATCTGCGGAATCTTTCCAAACGCGCATGGCTACATCGTCACACTATCGATCAGGGCGGGCTGCTGAAATATGTCCATAATGGGGAATACCACGCTTATAACCCTGATGTCGTCAATACCTTGCAGGCTGCGGTTCACAGCGGCAAGTACAGCGATTACCAAAAGTATTCCGCATTGGTGAATGGACGCCCTGTCACAACACTGCGGGATTTACTGGCTATTGCACCGAAAGGCGAGCTGATAGCCATTGAGGATGTTGAACCCGCAGAAGCCCTGTTCAAACGTTTTGACACAGCAGCCATGTCGATTGGAGCGTTAAGCCCTGAAGCTCATGAAGCGCTGGCAGAAGCGATGAATACTTTGGGTGGTTTTTCTAATTCTGGCGAAGGCGGGGAAGATCCCGCTCGTTACGGCACAAAGAAAGTTTCCCGCATTAAACAGGTCGCATCGGGTCGATTTGGCGTAACACCCGCGTATCTGGCGAGTGCCGATGTGATTCAGATAAAGGTCGCACAAGGCGCAAAACCAGGAGAAGGCGGTCAATTACCGGGGGATAAGGTAACGCCTTATATCGCAAAATTGCGTTACTCCGTACCGGGAGTCACACTAATTTCACCACCACCACATCATGATATTTATTCTATCGAAGATTTGGCTCAACTGATTTTCGATCTTAAGCAAGTGAATCCGAAGGCGCTGATTTCAGTGAAACTGGTTTCAGAGCCGGGAGTAGGCACGATTGCCACAGGTGTCGCCAAAGCCTACGCCGATCTGATTACTATTGCCGGTTATGACGGAGGAACCGGTGCAAGCCCCTTGTCTTCCGTAAAATATGCCGGTTGTCCGTGGGAATTGGGGCTTGTGGAAACGCAGCAGGCGCTGGTTGCCAATGGGTTGCGCCATAAAATCCGTCTTCAGGTTGATGGGGGATTGAAAACAGGTCTGGATATCATCAAGGCAGCCATTTTAGGTGCAGAAAGTTTTGGTTTTGGCACTGGCCCGATGGTGGCCCTCGGCTGTAAATATCTGCGTATCTGCCACTTAAATAACTGTGCAACGGGAGTTGCGACGCAAGATGAAAAACTGCGTCAGTCTCACTATCATGGCCTGCCAGAAAGAGTCATTAATTACTTTCACTTTATTGCGCAGGAGACACGTGAGCTGATGGCGCAATTAGGCGTGAAGCGGCTCATTGATTTGATTGGCCGAACAGACCTGCTGGAAATACTTGAGGGGATTTCTGCCAAACAAAGTAAGCTCAGTCTTGAGACTTTGCTGGAAACCGCAGAGCCGCATGCGGGCAAAGATTTACACTGTACGGAGGATAACCCTCCCTTCGATCAAGGTGAGTTAAATAAATCAATCGTCACTCAAGCCATGCCTTATGTGGAAAATGCGCAGAGTAAAACGTTCTATTTTGATATTCAAAATACTGACCGTTCTGTGGGGGCATCACTCTCCGGCGAGATTGCGGCGCGATATGGCGACCAAGGGTTAGCGGCCGACCCGATCAAACTGCATTTCACCGGCACGGCCGGGCAAAGTTTTGGTGTCTGGAATGCAAGTGGCGTCGAATTGACCTTAACCGGCGATGCCAATGATTATGTCGGTAAGGGTATGGCTGGCGGCAGAATTGTTATCCTCCCTCCTGTTGGTTCAGCCTTCAAGAGTAACGAAGCCACCATTATCGGCAATACCTGTCTTTATGGCGCGACAGGTGGAAAATTATTTGCCGCAGGGTGTGCTGGTGAACGCTTCGCAGTACGTAATTCCGGTGCCATCACTGTGATTGAGGGAATCGGCGATAACGGCTGTGAATATATGACTGGCGGCATCGTCTGTGTTCTCGGCAACACCGGCGTAAACTTTGGTGCAGGCATGACCGGCGGATTCGCTTACGTGCTTGATGAGTCCGATGATTTCCGCAAACGTGTTAATCCAGAGCTGGTGGAAGTTCTCTCCATGGATGCCCTCGCCATTCACAAGGAACATCTGCGGGGATTAATCACCGAGCACGTCCGTCTGACTGGTTCTCAACATGGCGAAAGCCTATTGGAGAATTGGTCACAATGGGTTAATAAATTTGCGCTGGTTAAACCCAAATCCAGTGATGTCAGCGCGTTGTTGGGACACCGTAGCCGTTCTTCTGCGGAATTGCGGGTTCAGGCGCAGTAAGGAGTCAATAATGAGCCAGAATGTTTATCAATTTATCGACTTACAGCGTGTCGATCCGCCTAAGAAGCCGTTGAAAATCCGGAAAATAGAATTTGTGGAAATTTATGAATCATTTTCAGAAATTCAGGCGCAAGCACAAGCAGATCGTTGCCTTGCATGCGGTAACCCGTACTGTGAATGGAAATGTCCCGTACATAACTACATTCCAAACTGGCTGAAACTTGCCAATGAAGGGCGCATCATTGAAGCAGCAGAGTTATCACACCAGACTAACAGCTTGCCAGAAGTCTGCGGACGGGTTTGTCCACAAGATCGCCTGTGTGAAGGCGCCTGTACGCTGAATGATGACTTTGGTGCAGTCACTATTGGCAACATCGAACGCTATATTAACGACACGGCTATAGCCATGGGTTGGAAACCGGATATGTCACATGTCACCCCGACAGGCAAACGGGTGGCAGTGATTGGTGCTGGCCCCGCAGGATTGGCCTGCGCAGATGTCCTTACCCGTAACGGTGTGCAGGCCGTGGTTTATGATCGCCATCCTGAAATCGGAGGCTTGCTCACATTTGGCATTCCTGCTTTCAAACTGGAAAAAGAGGTGATGATTCGTCGCCGTGAAATGTTCTCCGATATGGGTATCGAATTCCGCTTAGATACTGAAATCGGTAAAGACATCTCGCTGGCCGAACTCACAAAAGAATTTGATGCTGTATTTCTTGGCGTGGGCACTTACCAATCCATTCACGCCGGGCTGGAAAACGAAGATGCGGACGGGGTATATGATGCCCTGCCTTTTTTAATCGCTAATACTCGTCAGTTGATGGGCTACTCTTCTCTATCAGAACAACCTTATGTTGATATGAAAGGTAAACGTGTATTGGTTCTGGGTGGCGGTGATACAGCCATGGACTGCGTTCGTACTTCAGTTCGCCAAGGCGCTACGAGCGTTATCTGTGCCTATCGCCGGGATGAAGAAAATATGCCCGGTTCTCGCCGGGAAGTGAAAAATGCGAAAGAGGAAGGTGTTGAATTCCGCTTCAATCTTCAACCAATTCGTATTGAGGTTAATAGCACTGGACAAGTTTGTGGCGTCAGGGTCGTGAAAACCCAGCTAGGTGTCATGGATGAAAAAGGTCGTCGTGAAGCCGAGATCATTCAAGGCTCCGAATTCCTGATAGAAGCTGATGCGGTGATTATGGCGTTTGGTTTTAAGCCTCACACGATGAGCTGGCTAGACGAACATCAAGTCGAACTCGATCAAAAGGGACGCATTATCGCCCCCGAATCCAGTGAATTACCTTTCCAAACCAGTAACCCCAAAATATTCGCAGGTGGAGATGCAGTACGCGGTTCTGACTTAGTAGTAACTGCAATCGCCGAAGGCAGAAGAGCCGCTTCCAGCGTTCTTGATTATCTTGAAGTGTAATACTTAATTTTCCCTCTTTATTTCCCCCTATTTTCTCCGGCAGAAAGCCGGAGAAAATTTCAATAAATTAAAAGAATCCTATTTTTTTATTTTGTTCTTACTACCACACTGATTTTAATTTTTGGTTTTATGCGATTATTCTTATATCCTAAAGTCAAATATTCCAATTTAATCTCCCACTCGTTACAGCAACACAACAATAGTGCAATACCGTAATACAGCAACAAGGTTTATTTTTTTCGAAAAGAAAACTTCTCAGTGTAACTGATTAAATAGTACTAAATTTAAAGATCATTAAAGTAATAATAACCAGGAAGAAATATATGCGCTTATTCACACAGGTACTCTTCTTCTCCTTCATATCCTTGATAAGTTTGCCGTCGGTTGCCAGATTCGCTACGCCCGAAAAGATCATGCAACAGGTGCAGGAAAGAGGGGTAAATGCTGTTGTGGCTGAATTAAGCGAAGAACGAGAGTGGAGCAATATTACCCATAACATCTCAACTGGTGATAGCCAATGGGTACAAATTGCCTTCAAATTATCCCAAAATATTCACCCAAACGCTTCGAAACAGATTATCGACGCCTTATCACTTGCTTTGGTTAATAATCCCGTTGAGGTATTAGAATTGACAAACAAACATCGCGCTTTTTCATTTGCTGATATCTGTAATATTCCTCCAACGATAACAGGAAAATCGCAAAAGAGAGCATTTTTTAAGAGCGCGATGGACAGCCTAAAAGCGGCAGATCAGTCTAAGCAGGGAAAAAATCGGGACAATATCGAAACGTGTCGATGGGAAATTGAAAAGGCAGCCAGTGTCTATTTTTGACGCTAAATGAACTGATATAAAAAAATAAAGGAGAACAATGTCTCCTTTATTTTTATATCCGTCGTCTTTCAAGTTGCCGCTTTTATAGGCTGCACCTTGAAATTCAGATTGGAATGTCGTTTACTGCGCAATTATTTTACAACACGCAAGGTTGGGCGACCTTTTGGTGGTTGAGGGGGTTCATCGTCTGGTGAATTATCATCACGAGAAATTTTCTTATCGTGGATAAGTACCAAATTGTCTGCTACCGGCGAATCCACTCCTTCTGACTCGCTACTCTCTTCATAGGCGAGTTCCGGTTCAAACATCATTCCCGCACCATTCTCACGGGCATAAACCGCAAGAACAGCCTCCATTGGGACAGTGACTTGACGTGCAACACCACCAAAACGGGCATTGAATCTAACTTCATCGTTGGTTAATTCCAGATTACCAACTGCCCTCGGTGAAATATTCAGGATAATCTGACCATTCTGTGCATATTCTAACGGAACATTTACTCCGTACAGACTAACATCCACAACAATATGCGGGGTCATTTCATTATCCAGCAACCACTCATAATGTGCCCGCAATAGATAAGGACGACGTGGAGACATTTGAGTCATCTCCATAAATTAACTCCGTGATTGTAAACGCATTTCACGTTCTGCTTCCGTCAACGAAGCCAAAAATGCGTCACGTTCAAATACACGCTGCATATAGACTTGAAGATCTTTTGCACCCGGGCCTGACAATTCAACACCCAAGACAGGCAAACGCCACAGCAGCGGAGACAAGTAACAGTCGACCAAGCTGAATTCATCACTCATGAAGAAAGGCATTTCCCTGAAAATAGGCCCAATAGCCAGCAATTCTTCAGCAAGCTGTTTCCGTGCAGCATTAGCTTCCTGAACATTTCCTGCCTGAATTTTGTACATCAGAGAATACCAGTCTTTTTCAATTCTATGCATCATCAGGCGGCTGGAGCCACGAGCAACAGGATACACAGGCATGAGTGGCGGATGCGGGAAACGCTCATCCAGATATTCCATAATGATGCGAGAATCATACAGGGTCAGCTCACGATCAACGAGAGTAGGAACGGATTGGTAGGGATTCAGATCAATTAAATCCTGAGGTAAATTACCTGCTTCAACGTGTTCAATCTCAACGCTGACCCCCTTTTCCGCCAGTACAATTCGCACTTGATGGCTAAAAATGTCGGTCGGGCCGGAAAACAGAGTCATTACCGAACGTTTGTTGGCAGCGACAGCCATGAAAACCTCCAAGTTTATCTAAAAAAAGGAACGAACAGCCCTTCAGTGAACAGCGGCCATTCTCGCTCATATTCTCATCCTGTTTCGCACTTATTATCTGAGGTTGTTATCCCTTCATCTTTCAAGTGACAGCGTTGCTGGCGGTAACGAGAAATATTTCGAAGATATGTTTTACCTCTGCCAAATCAGGCAAACTCATGGATAAGGCAAAAAATTGTTACTAGTCTACCAGATTTTGCACATTTTGTGGGGAAGTACATCGAGAATTAATGATGAAATATTGGAGTCTAAAGATTTGTTTCTTTAATATGCTATTTTTTAGCAAAAAAAGAGAATTATCGAAGAATGAAAAAGCCCATAACGTAAAAAAACCCGCCATAAAATGACGGGTTTTCAACTTTAATCCAATGCCACAAAGGCGGCAATAAATTAACGTTTGGAGAACTGTGGACGACGACGTGCTTTGCGCAGACCCACTTTTTTACGTTCAACTTCACGGGCATCGCGAGTAACGAAGCCAGCTTTGCGAAGATCAGAACGCAGAGTCTCGTCATAAGCCATCAGTGCACGGGTGATACCGTGACGGATTGCGCCTGCCTGACCAGAAATACCACCACCTTTAACAGTGATGTACAGATCCAGTTTGCCCAGCATTTCAACCAGCTCAAGTGGTTGACGAACAACCATGCGCGCAGTTTCACGACCGAAGTAAACTTCGAGGCTGCGTTGGTTGATTACGATGTTACCGCTACCTGGCTTAATGAAGACACGCGCGGAAGAGCTTTTGCGGCGACCAGTGCCGTAGTATTGATTTTCAGCCATTGCCTATAATCCCGATTAAATGTCCAGAACTTGTGGTTGCTGTGCCGCATGGTTGTGCTCGCTGCCCGCGTAAACTTTCAGTTTACGGTACATTGCACGACCCAGTGGCCCTTTTGGCAGCATGCCTTTAACCGCGATTTCAATGACACGCTCAGGACGGCGAGCAATCATCTCTTCAAAGGTCGCTTGCTTGATACCACCGATGTGGCCAGTGTGGTGATAATAGATCTTGTCAGCACGTTTGTTGCCGGTTACAGCAACTTTTTCTGCGTTAACAATAATGATGTAATCACCAGTATCAACGTGCGGAGTATATTCCGCTTTGTGCTTGCCGCGCAGGCGACGAGCTATTTCAGTTGCAAGGCGGCCCAAAGTTTTGCCGTCTGCGTCAACAACATACCAGTCGCGTTTTACGGTTTCTGGTTTAGCTGTAAAAGTTTTCATTAAAGCTTACCCAATTATAAGTTACACGTTGGTGAACACTCGATGTTCAGAAACTGTTTTTGAGGTTCACACGACTCATGTCCAGCAAACCTACCCCTTCGAATAGCCTATGCCGGCACTAATGCAAGTTTTTTGGGAAAAAAAATCTTGCTGTAACGTGGGGTCGCAAGATTATAGAGAAGTCATTGTAAAAAATCGACCCCAAATTCAATAATTATCCAGTAGACCAATGCTGCCTTCTCCCATAAGCATCAATATATCAAGGTAAATGCGGAAGTTTCAGGTATTCCTCGCTTTGCATTTCCTGCAATCGGGACAAGCAACGCCGATATTCAAACGTCAGCAATTCTCCCTGATAAAGCTGCTCCATTGATACTTCAGCATTGATAATAAGCTTCACATGCCGTTCATAGAATTCATCAACCAATGCAATGAAGCGTCGTGCTGCACTTTCATACAAAGTAGTCATTATTGGCATGTCATGCAGCAATACCGAATGATAAAGTTTCGATAACGCAATGTAATCCAACTGGCTGCGGGGATCTTCGCACAAGGTCTTAAAGTTGATGGCCAATACCCCGTCAACGCTGCTGATTGTAGGCATACTGCGATGATTAATCTGCAAAACCGGATTCGGTTCACCTTCCCGCCCGGATAAACGTTGGAACATACGCTGCATCTCCTGCCGATTTTCTTCCGATAATGGCGTCAAATAGAGATGTGCCTGTGTGAGTGTCCGCAACCGATAGTCAATGCCCGCATCGACATTCATGACATCACAATATTTTTTTATTTGCTCAATGGCTGGCAGAAACCGCGCGCGCTGCAATCCATTTCGGTATAAATCATCCGGTGGAATGTTGGATGTTGCTACCAATGCAATTCCCCGCATAAACAGAGCTTCCAGCAAAGTACCGAGGATCATCGCATCCGTGATATCAGAAACAAAAAACTCATCGAAACAGAGTATATCCGTCTCTGCCTTGAAGCCATCAGCCACTATCTCCAAAGGGTCTTCATACCCTTGCAGGGTCATTAGCTCTTCATGCACCCGCAGCATGAAACGATGAAAATGAAGGCGTAACTTTCGCTCCGTGGGCAGGCTCTGGAAAAACATATCCATCAACCATGTTTTTCCGCGTCCGACACCACCCCACATATAAAGCCCCTGAACGGGACGACACGGTTCGGGGGCTTGTCTCCCAAATAACTTGCCAAATATTCCTTTCAGTTTATTGGGTTGTGGAGAATAGCAAGGGTTGGCATTAATGAGGTCGTGATGAAGAGTATCCAAGCGTGCAACCGTATTTCTCTGCACATCATCAGGCTGGTACTGACCATCAGACAACGCAGATTGATAGAGAGATGAAGGTGTAATCGGTGACATGAAAGTGGCAATCCTTAAAAATTTTTTATTCTCAGCACGTATGACATTTGACTGATAAGAGTTACGTCAATCTCCTCTGATTTCAGTTCATTATATGACTTCTTATCCAAAATTTCGCTTTACTGGCTACGCTGTAACTTGAAAACTATCAGATATAATTCACGGCATACCCTAGCAAATCTGTATAAAATTAACACATTAGATGATGTATAAATTAATTAAATAATAATCAATATTCCACTCAGGCTAAATTAACGGTTATAGTGGTAGTAAGGTTATAGTGGTAGTAATGATATTGCAGAACTGGTATGCAGAACTGGTATTGTAGAACAATGATGTGACTAAAGGAGTTGCCATGACTTGGGAATATGCACTGATCGGATTAATCATTGGTTTTATCGTCGGCGCGCTGGCTGTCCGCTTTGGCAGCTCAAAAGTACGCCAACAGAATGAACTACAAGCAGAACTAGAGAAAAACCGGACTGAGTTGGAAGAGTATCGCAAAGAGTTAGTCAGCCATTTCGCCCGTAGTGCGGAGTTACTTGATAATATGGCTCGCGATTATCGTCAGTTATATCAGCACATGGCCAAAAGTTCCAACGACCTGATGCCTAACATGCCGATACAGGATAATCCTTTCAATTATCGTCTCAGCAAATCCGAAGCCGAGAAAAATAAAATGGCATCGGACATGCCTCCACGGGACTATTCTGAGGGTGCATCCGGCCTGTTCCGTCCTATCCAAGATAAGAAACAATAAATTTTTTTGCCGTGGTAACATTCGGTGCCACGGCGCATTAACAGTGAATTCACGTAAATACCTGTAAAGAAATTCCTTGAAACTACATTATTAGTGAACTTTGCTGAATAATCAGTAGTCATAACAGCATCGAATCAATTATGCCTAGAACCTATCCCGATAAGCGTAATTTCCGGGAAAATTAAACTCCCTGACAGGATAGGTCTCTTAAGTACAACTTCCCTTTTTTGGCTTAGGTATTAAGAGAACGTATTCAATGAAAAGAAAAAATACATTGCTTAGCGCACTCGCTATCAGTATTGGACTGTCTTTAGCTTCAGTTCCAATGGTAAGTAATGCAGCGTTACCTGCTGCCGTGGCCTCTCAAGAATTGCCCAGTCTGGCGCCAATGCTGGAAAAAGTCCTTCCTTCCGTTGTTACTGTGCATGTCTCAGGTACTGAAGTACAAAATCAACAGCTTCAATTACCCGAAGATTTCCAATTCTTCTTTGGGCCTGCTTTTCCACCACAAGAACAGAGAAGCCGCCCATTCAAGGGGTTAGGCTCCGGCGTTATTATTGATGCCAATAAAGGCTATGTGCTGACCAATAGTCATGTCATTGAAAATGCCAACAAGATACGAGTCCAATTAAATGACGGTCGTGAATACTCCGCAAAACTGGTCGGGCGCGATCCACAAACTGACATTGCACTCTTAGAACTGAAAGATGCCAAAAATCTGACAGCCATTAAGTTCGCTGATTCCGACCAACTGCGCGTCGGGGATTACTCCGTAGCAATCGGCAATCCATTTGGGCTGGGGCAAACTGTTACATCCGGGATCATTTCCGCTCTTGGCCGCAGTGGCCTGAATCTGGAAGGTCTGGAAAACTTTATCCAGACCGATGCGTCCATTAACCGCGGTAACTCAGGTGGTGCCTTGATTAACCTGAAAGGGGAATTAATCGGTATTAACACCGCCATTATTGCGCCGGGCGGTGGTAACGTTGGTATTGGTTTTGCTATCCCAAGTAATATGGCCAGAAACCTTTCCGCACAACTCATTGCCAACGGAGAAGTCAAACGTGGCATACTCGGTATCAAAGGAACCGAGATGAGCGCAGATATCGCTAAGGCACTCAACATAGATGCACAACAAGGGGCATTTGTCAGCGAAGTTATGCCTAAATCGGCTGCTGCCAAAGCGGGTATCAAACCAGGGGATGTATTGGTTTCCTTTGATGGTAAGAAGATCAACAGTTTTGCTGAATTGCGGGCAAAAATTGGCACAACCGTTCCGGGCAAAGATGTCAAAATTGGCCTGCTGCGCAAAGGAAAACCACTGGAAGTCACCGTAACATTGGATAACAGTGATGGTCAGTCAACCAAAGCAGAAAAACTGAGTATTGCCCTGCAAGGTGCAACCCTGAGCAATGCCACCGTGAAAAACACGCAAGGCGTCAAAGTGGATTCCGTTGCTCAGAATTCGCCTGCTGCACTGTCTGGTTTGCAGAAAGATGACCTGATTGTTGGCGCCAATAATGTGCGTGTACGGAATATTGGCGAATTGCGTAAGGTCATTGAGGATAAAACTTCAGTTATCGCATTAAGCGTCATACGTGGTGACGATAATGTTTATCTGTTGCTGCGTAATTAATCAATTAAATATTAAAAGCGCAATCTATTCCCAATGGATTTCAAGATGCAGCGCGACGGCAAGGGAATGAATCCCCAGGAGCATAGATCACTATGTGGCTGGGGTGAATGAGCACAGCCAACAAAGCGGCAACTTGAAAGACGGAGGGTATATCCATGGCAGACACAGTATTATGCTGTGTCTGTTCGCTTCTATGCTATTCTTCTTTTCAATCAATTATTACTGAATAATGCCATGCTGACCAAGTTATTGCGCTCTATACTGATAGGTTTATTGATTGCAGCTATCTTGCTGATTGCTATTCCTTCCCTGCAACCCAATGGCTTAAAAAATCTCCTGAGCGATAACGCCAGCAATAAAGTTTACAGTTTCAGCCAAGGAGTCAGGCGGGCAGCTCCTGCTGTTGTCAATATCTATAGCAGCAGTATGGGTAGTTTTTCCCATGAAAGCCGGGAACTCCGTCCCTTGGGTTCTGGCGTCATAATGAGTGAATATGGCTATATTCTGACTAACAAGCATGTCATTAATAAAGCCGGTTCCATCATTGTCGCCCTGCAAGACGGTCGTTTTTATGAAGCCCTGTTGGTCGGTTCAGATGACCCAACCGATTTGGCAGTCCTGAAAATTAATGCCACAGATCTTCCTGTGATCCCCATCAATCCTAAACGTGTGGCTCATGTAGGCGATGTCGTTCTGGCTATCGGTAATCCGTACAATTTGGGGCAAACCATCACGCAGGGCATTATCAGTGCGACAGGGCGTGTAGGGCTTAGCCCGACCCGACGCCAAAATTTCCTGCAAACAGATGCCTCAATTAATCAGGGTAACTCGGGTGGCGCTTTGGTTAATACATTAGGGGAATTGGTCGGGATCAATACGTTAACGTTTGATAAGTCAGAGTTTGGCACGACGCCTGAAGGATTAGGATTTGCCATTCCAACGAAATTGGCTACGACAATCATGCAGAAATTGATCCGTGACGGACGGGTTATTAGAGGATATATAGGCATCACAGCCAGAGAATTACCCCATATTCGCTCATCAGGCAGTAATATCAATCAAATTCAAGGCATGCGTGTTTTTCAGGTTGCACCGGGAGGCCCGGCCGAAAAAGCTGGCATCAAAGTGGGCGATATCATTACCAGCGTCAATCACCAACCTGCCGTATCACCCACTGAAACGATGGATCAAGTCGCAGAAATTCATCCCGGTAGTGTTGTTCCTGTCACCGTACTGCGTGATGGAACTTCACTGACCCTAAGTGTCACTATTGATGAGTTTGATGGTTAGTAAAATTAATAGGTAGTGAAATTGATGGTTAGTGAAATTGGTGCCTTGAAAATCTGTGCACTCGAAATCTGAACGGTGCATGGAAAAAAGATGTTTAATCCCTCGCCCCTTTACGGACGAGGGATTGAATGAACGAAGAAAAAACTAATTTCGCTTAATCAGTTGACTTAATTCGCTCAATATTCGCCCCAAGACCACGCAGTTTATCTTCGATATGCTCGTAACCCCGGTCGATATGATAAATACGATCGACAACTGTAGTTCCTTCAGCAATACAACCTGCCAGCACTAAGCTTGCAGAGGCGCGCAAGTCAGTCGCCATCACCTGAGCGCCAGACAGTTTTTCAACGCCATGGCATAGCACTGTATTGCTCTCAATTTCTGCCCGAGCCCCCATACGAATCAACTCAGGAATGTGCATAAAGCGATTTTCAAAGATGGTTTCAGTGATCATTCCTGCGCCATCCGCAACCATATTCAACAGGCTGAATTGCGCCTGCATATCGGTCGGGAAGCCCGGATGTGGAGCCGTGCGGAATGTGACTGCTTTAGGGCGCTGACCGTGCATATCAAGGCTAACCCAATCCTCTCCCACTTTGATGTCCGCACCCGCTTCACGCAGTTTCGCTAAAACAGCATCCAATGTATCGGGCTTGGCATGGCGGCAAACCACTTTGCCGCGGGAAATCGCCGCAGCCACCAGAAAAGTACCTGTTTCGATACGATCAGGGAGTACGCGATGAACCCCACCGCCTAAACGTTCAACCCCCTCAATTACGATGCGATCAGTGCCTGCACCACTGATTTTTGCTCCCAATGTATTGAGGAAATTAGCGGTATCTTCAATTTCAGGTTCACGCGCCGCATTCTCAATGACAGTTGTACCTTCCGCCAATGTTGCCGCTGTCATAATAGTCACTGTTGCTCCAACACTGACTTTATCCATGACAATGCTGGCCCCTTTCAAACGGCCATCTACAGAAGCTTTGACATAACCTTCATCCAGTACGATTTTCGCACCAAGCTGCTCCAGCCCGGAAATATGGAGATCGACAGGACGGGCCCCAATGGCACAACCGCCCGGCAAAGAGACTTGTCCCTGACCGAAACGCGCCACCAGCGGTCCCAATGCCCAGATGGAAGCGCGCATTGTCTTGACTAGCTCATAAGGAGCACAATATTCATTGACTCCACTGGCATCAACAAAAATAGAGCCATTACGTTCCACTTTCGTTCCTAAGCGATTGAGCAGTTTGATAGTAGTATCAATATCTTTCAATTCAGGAACATTCTGTAATTCAACTGGCTCTTCTGCCAGCAACGCTGCGAACATAATTGGTAATGCGGCATTTTTTGCCCCGGAAATCGTAACCTCTCCCGACAGGCAAGTAGGCCCTTTCACACGAAATTTATCCATCTGTCATGATTCTCTTGTTTAATTCAAAGTGTGCTGTTCGCGGCGAAGCAAACAGCCTCAAAATCCCTGAAGCTTGCGGTCACGTTGCCACTGCGCAGGTGTATAGGCTTTGATTGACAACGCATGAATGCGATTATCTGCAATGTATTCCATCAGAGGAGCGTAAACTGTCTGTTGTTGTTTGACACGGTTCAGTCCATCAAAAATTGCGCCCACGACAATAACCTGAAAATGGCTGCCATCGCCGCTAACGATAGCTTCATCAAGTGCCAAATTTTCCATCAGCACTTTTTTAATTTCATTAGTATCCATAAATTTGCTCACACCCATCGTTAGAAAATAGTGTCGTTAAAAAAATAATAGTAGATGCCTATCCTAATGGAATCCAGACGACTCTTAAACCAAGAAAAACGCCCCTGTAAGGGGATGGCTTACAAGGGCGCTGATTACCGGAAGGAAGAATTACGTTTTGGGCTGGTTATCGTTAAGAAGACTTTGCAGACCATACAATGCAACCAACGTTCCCAGACGTTCTCCCACGCCTGAAAGTACCAGCGTTCTACCCTGTTGCTGACACTCTCCCTTTAAGCGAACAAAAAGAGCCAGCCCGGTGGAATCCACATGATGAAGCTGGGAAACATCAATGTTATCGATCCCCTCCATCACGCGGTCTTTTTGTTGCCACAAAGGAAGCAAGCTGTCACGATCCAATGTTCCTTTCAGAAACAGTGTACTCTCCGTTTTCTCCCAGCTTACTGTCTCCTGACTGGACGATGCTTTACCGGCTATGCCGTTATCAAGAGTATCCTGTTTCATATCACTTTTTCTTTTCTAAAGTGATTGGCGCTTTCGCGCTGATAGCCAATTGTTCGGTCAGCCCATCAATACCTTTCTGACGTAGGATATCCGCCCACTCATTCTGTTTAGTGGTGATCATGCTCACGCCTTCAGCGATCATGTCGTAAGCCTGCCAGTAACCCGTTTTACTGTTTTTACGCCATTGGAAATCCAAACGAACCGGCGGTTGCCCATTAGAATCAGTAATCGTGACACGGATTGCCACGATTGTCTTATCGCCCAATGGCTGTTCTGGTGCAATTTGGTAATTTTGCCCATGATACATCGCCAAAGCCTGACCGTATGCCTGCTCCAGATAGGATTCAAACGCCTTGAAATAAACGTCACGCTGCTCAGGTGTCGCTTGTTTGTAATAAGGCCCCAATACCAGTGCCCCAGCATATTTTATTTGCACATAAGGCAACAATTCTTGACGTACAATTTGACGCAGGGTGTCTGGGTTCGACTGAATCTGCGGCTGATCATTCTTCAAACGGGTAAACGTTTTTTCTGCCGCATCTTTCATCAAGGCGTAGGGATTAGTTTGATCCGTAGCGCTGGCCAATGGCGCAACCACAAGCAACGCAACCATGAGTAATCGCTTAAACATAAGTATTATTTCTCCTAAGCATTAGTTTACTGGTTAGTGTGCTTGTTCAGGTGTCGAAGCGGATTTTTCCTGATTTCCGCTACCGCTCTTATACAAGAACTGACCAATCAAATCTTCAAGTACTATCGCTGGCTTGGTATCTTCAATCTTGTCTCCATCTTTCAACATGGAGGTTCCCAAATCAGGGTCATCAAAACCAATATTGAGTGCAATATATTGTTCACCCAACAACCCTGAAGTTCGGATAGAAAGCGAGCTGGTATTTGGTATATTGTCGTATTGCGTAAAAATATCCAATTCAACTTGTGGTGTATAGGTTTTGTGATCCAACCAGATTTTTTCCACACGGCCAATCACCACGCCACCGACTTTCACCGGTGAACGCACTTTCAGGCCACCAATATTGTCAAATGCGGCATAGACACGATAAGTTGGCTGACTGCCGAAAGAGCGGATATCCGCAACTTTCAGACATAAGAAAATGATTGCAGCCAACGCAATCAAGACAAAAGCCCCAACCCAAATTTCATTTTTCTTGTTTTGCATCAAATTAGTTCCCAAACATCAGTGCTGTCAGCACAAAATCCAAACCCAATACCGCCAACGACGCATGAACTACTGTACGCGTTGTCGCCCTGCTGATCCCTTCCGACGTTGGGATAGCGTCATAACCATTGAACAGAGCAATCCACGTTACTGTGATGGCAAAAACCACACTTTTGAGAAAACAGTTCAGCAAGTCTTTTTGCCATTCCACCGCAGACTGCATCGACGACCAGAAAAAGCCCCCATCAATGCCTTTCCAGTCCACGCCGACAATCGCGCCACCCATGATCCCAACAGCGACAAAGATCAGAGACAACAAAGGCATACTGATAAAACCCGCCCAAAAACGTGGAGCAACAACTCGACGCAGTGGGTCAATAGCCATCATCTCCAGACTGGAAATTTGCTCCGTCGCTTTCATCAAACCAATTTCTGCGGTCAAAGCCGAACCCGCCCGGCCCGCAAACAACAGCGCCGTCACCACAGGCCCTAATTCACGCAGCAATGAAAGCGCCACCATCATGCCAAGGCTGCCCTCGGCACTGAATGTGGTCAAAACCAGATAGCCCTGCAACGCCAGAACCATGCCGATAAACAGCCCTGAAACCACAATAATCAGCAAAGACTGAACACCCACGCTATAAAGTTGCTGACGCAAGAGTTTCCATTGCCTGGCAGGCTCCGGCTTACCAATAAGTGCACTGAACAACATGAAACCCGCACGACCGAATGAAGCCGTAACCTCAATCATGCGCCGGCCCAATGCCGCCAATGCTCGTGTTAACATCACCATTCCATTATCCTAATAACTCAGTTTTGTAATCCCCAGCAGGGAAACGGAAAGGTACTGGCCCATCAGCGATACCATCCAGAAATTGCCGTACCCGCTGATCCTGATTCATTTTCAATTGTTCTGGCGTCCCTTCTGCGATCACTTTCCGTTCAGCCACAATATAGGCATAGTCAGCAATACTCAGTACTTCAGGTACATCGTGGGAAACCACAACACACGTAACACCAAGTGCGTGATTCAGCTCATCGATCAGTTTCACTAAAACCCCCATCGTGATAGGGTCTTGACCAACGAACGGTTCATCAAACATGATTAAATCAGGATCGAGTGCGATTGCCCTCGCCAGTGCCGCTCGCCTTGCCATGCCGCCAGACAGTTCTGATGGCATCAAGTCCGCAGCACCACGCAGCCCTACCGCTTCCAATTTCATCATCACAGTTGTATGAATCAACTCTTCGGGTAATTGGGTATGTTCACGCAAAGGAAAAGCGACATTGTCAAAAACATTCAGATCGGTAAACAATGCACCTGACTGAAATAACATGCTCATTTTCTTGCGGGCAGCATAAAGGCGTGGACGGGACAACGCAGGAATATTATCGCCATCAAACCAGATTTCGCCGCGTTCAGGGCGAATTTGCCCTCCAATCAGACGCAGCAAGGTGGTTTTTCCTATACCGGAAGGCCCCATGATGGCGGTAATTTTTCCTTTCGGGACGGTCAGATTAATATCAGCAAAAATCGGGCGTTGACCTCGGGTGAAATACATACCGCAAATCTCAATTAGATTTGCTGTTTGTTGACTCATTATTGATAGCCCCTAACCGTTAATAGAACTGTCTTCATTTACTTTATTTAAATAATCCATGACGCATACTACAAAAAAATTGCCCAGTTTGCGTTAGCAAAGTGGTGACAAATTTTACTTTTTATCTCTTGGCCGTCAGAATGTATAAGTCTAGCTGAATAAACATTTCATGTTTAGAAATCAACCATTATTAGCATTATGCTCGGAATAAATCTTATTTAAGGCGCCCCCATGTTTCTGACTATTGTACTGCTCATTACCGGGTTGATTTTACTAGTATATGCTTCCGATAGATTGGTTTATGGTGCTGCGGTTTTTGCCCGCGCCATGAAGATCCCTCCATTTATTATTGGCTTGATCATTATAGGAATCGGAACCTCACTGCCAGAACTCATGGTGTCTATTACAGCAATTTTAGACGGGCTGCCGGACATGGCCGTAGGCAATGCCATTGGTTCCAATATTACTAACCTGCTGCTGATTACAGGTGCTGCGGCTTTCATCAGGCCAATCACCGTGAAATCCAATATCCTGCGCCAAGAAGTGCCACTGATGCTGGTGATCACTGCATTTGCCGGATATCTGTTATCTAACAGCTACCTAAGTCGTCTGGATGGTATCCTTTTGTTGCTTTCAGCCCTTTTCTTCATCGCCCTGATGATCAAAATGACCTCATTATCCCAGTCTGATGGCATGGATAGTTATACTCAGGAACGAAATGCGGAATTACCTGTCGAAGGCAACAAAGGCATTGCCCTGCTTTGGGTGGTTTTGGGTCTGATTATTCTCCCCATTTCTACCCGTATGGTGATTGACAACGCCACCGTCATTGCGCGCATTTATGGCGTGAGTGAGCTGGTCATCGGACTGACCGTTCTTGCCGTGGGAACCAGCTTGCCTGAACTCGCCACTACGATTGCCGCAGCCATAAAAGGTGAGAATGATATGGCAATGGGAAGTATCATTGGATCTAATGTATTCAATATCACCCTCGTTTTGGGTATTCCCGCCATACTTTCCCCTAGCGTTATTTCACCTGAAGCTTTTTCCCGGGATTTTTGGGTCATGATGGCAGCCAGTATACTATTCACGGTATTCTGTCTGGGAAGAAAGCACCGATTGAACCGATTGAACGGCCTCTTGTTATTGAGCTGTTTTATCACTTATTTTGTCGTACTTTTTGTTTCTAATTATTACGGTACTCATTAATTGCCGATTGAATGGGAAAAGAGTGGGAAATAGAAATGTCTAAGATCGATTTTCAGCAAGCAGGTAAGAAAGTATTACACATCGAACTCGACGGACTGGCGGGTCTGGAACAATATATCAATGACGATTTCAGTCAGGCCTGTGAATTGATGTTTAGTTGTGAGGGAAAAGTCATTGTCATGGGAATGGGCAAATCCGGCCACATTGGGCGGAAAATCGCTGCAACATTTGCCAGTACCGGTACTCCTTCTTTCTTTGTCCATCCCGGCGAGGCCAGCCACGGCGATCTTGGTATGGTGACATCAAAAGATATCGTTCTGGCAATTTCCAATTCAGGTGAATCAAATGAAATTCTGGCGTTGATCCCTGTTCTCAAGCGACAACAAGTTCCGCTAATCTGCATGACAAATCACTATGCCAGTAGCATGGGAAAAGCCGCTGATGTCCATTTATGCATTAAAACGCCACAGGAAGCCTGCCCATTGGGACTTGCTCCAACCACCAGCACGACAGCCACGCTTGTCATGGGAGATGCTTTGGCCGTTGCCCTCTTACAAGCCCGTGGTTTTACTGCCGAAGATTTTGCGCTTTCCCACCCGGGTGGCGCACTGGGACGCAAACTTCTATTACTGACTAGTGATTTAATGACCACAGGTGATGACATTCCCCGTGTTCCGCGTACAGCAACGTTGCGTGAAGCTTTGGTGGAAATCACTCGCAAGAAGCTGGGTATGACAGTTATTTGCGATGATGACATGCAGATCAAAGGAATTTTTACTGATGGCGATTTACGCCGGGTTTTCGATATGGGAATCGATTTAAACCATGCGGAAATCTCTGATGTGATGACCTCCGGAGGCATCCGCATCAAACCCAATGCCTTGGCCGTTGATGCGTTAAATCTGATGCAATCGCGCCACATTACATCCCTGTTGGTTACGGAAGGAGACAAATTGCTTGGCGTATTACATATGCACGACCTTTTACAGGCCGGGGTCGTATAATAGTATAAACCTTAAGAGAATTCCTTAATGAAGCAAAAAGAGTATCTGGACACCTGCTATGGTCCGGTTAATAAAGATATTATCGAAAAAGCCAGTAAAATTCGTCTTCTGATTTGTGATGTTGATGGCGTCATGTCTGATGGTCTGATCTACATGGGAAATCAAGGAGAAGAGCTGAAAGCGTTTAATGTTCGTGATGGTTATGGCATCCGTTGTTTAATTACTTCGGGCATTGAAGTTGCGATTATTACCGGCCGCAAGGCAAAACTGCTGGAAGATCGCGCAAAAACATTAGGCATTACACATCTTTACCAAGGCCAAAACGATAAGCTTTTGGCGTATCAAGAACTGTTGGATAAACTAGCGTTACAGCCAGATCAAGTTGCCTATATTGGCGACGACCTTATTGACTGGCCCGTCATGGCACAAGTTGGTTTATCTGCTGCGGTTGCTGATGCCCATCCACTGCTGTTGCCGAAGGCAGATTATGTGACCCGGATTGCAGGTGGTCGTGGTGCAGTCAGGGAACTTTGTGATTTGGTGCTCTTCGCTCAAAATAAGCTGGAAGGTGCCAAAGGATTATCCATATAAACTAAAATTGAAAAAAGAATGAGCAAAATTCAATCCTGGCTGATCGCAACACTGATACTGATCGCGCTTGCGCTGATTGGCTGGAATTTATCGAATGTAAATGATGATACGTCCTCCACCATTGTGGATGATGGTTATCCCACTTATCAAACCCAAAAAGCCATTACTTTCGTCTACGATCCAGAAGGAAAGTTGGTTTACAAACTGGTCTCCGACGATGTTAAAAACTATGCGGAAACGAAACTGACTTGGTTTACCAAGCCCGTATTGACAACATTTGATCCGAATAGCATCCCTGAAACCCCAACCCCTACATGGACAGTACATTCCAATAAAGCCAAGCTAACCAATGATAAAATGCTCTACCTGTATGGGGATGTCCAAGTGGATAGCCTGTCCGATGCGTCACAGCTGCAACGGATCACAACAGACAATGCGACCGTCAATCTCACAACACAAGATGTCGCATCTGATGACCAAGCCACCCTTATTGGTATTGATATAAAGTCTGTTGGCATGAAAATGCGCGGCAATCTGCGAAACAAAACTGCTGAATTGATTGAAAAGGTGACCACTCGTTATGAGATTCCACATGAACAACCTAATCCGTAATACCGTTATTGCCAGTACGCTTTTTGCAGTCAGCCTGCCTGTACTGGCCTTGAAAGATGATACGAAAAAGCCTATTACCATTGACTCGGCGAGACAGTCGCTGGATTTAACGGGCAACGTTGCCACGTTTACGGACAGCGTTGTTGTCAAACAAGGCTCGATCGATATTCATGCAGATAAAGTCATTGTCACCCGTCCAGAAGGGGATTCGAATAAGACTGTCATTGAAGCCTACGGCAACCCAGCGACTTTCTACCAATTGCAGGATGACGGCAAACCCATCAAGGGGCATGCATCAAAGATGCGCTATGAGATGGACAAAGAGCTGGTTACACTGACAGGTAACGCCTATCTTGAACAGCTGGACAGTAATATCAAGGGCGATAAAATCAATTACCTGGTACCAACACAACAAATGGAAGCCTTTAGTGATAAAGGTAAACGTGTTACCACCGTCCTGTTACCTGCTCAGTTACAGGAAAAAGGCCCGGGCGCTGATGCTCAAAAAACTGATGTTCAGAAAAAGAGTAAATAACGACATATGGCAATACTAAACGCAGAAAATCTGGCTAAGGCCTATAAAGGCCGTAAGGTCGTTGAGAACGTCAGCCTAAAAGTGAAGTCAGGGGAAATTGTTGGCTTACTTGGCCCCAATGGCGCAGGTAAAACCACCACTTTCTACATGGTAGTCGGCATTGTTCCACGTGATACCGGTGCCATTACGATTGATGAAGAAGACATCAGCCTGATGCCGTTGCATGAGCGCGCCCGTCGTGGAATAGGCTATTTGCCGCAAGAACCCTCTATTTTTCGTCGTCTGAGCGTATTAGACAATTTGATGGCTGTCCTTGAGATCCGCAAAGATTTAAATCAGGAACAGCGAAAAGCGCGCGCAAAAGAGTTGATGGAAGAATTTCATATCGCTCATCTGAGTGATAATCTTGGGCAATCACTCTCTGGTGGCGAACGCCGCCGTGTAGAAATTGCCCGGGCGCTGGCAGCCAATCCCAAATTCATCCTATTGGATGAGCCTTTCGCGGGTGTTGACCCAATTTCCGTACTGGATATTAAAAAGATCATTCAACACCTGCGGGATTGCGGTCTGGGTGTTCTGATTACCGATCATAATGTCCGTGAAACACTGGATGTCTGTGAGCGTGCTTATATCGTTAGTCAAGGCAACTTGATTGCCCACGGAACGCCTGATGAAATCCTGAGTAACGAGCAGGTCAAACGCGTCTATCTGGGTGAAGGTTTCCGCCTTTAATCCTCATTCTTCTGGCAGCCAGACGCAATGCAGGGAATCATTCAAGCTAGATTTAAGGAGAAAGTGGTAACGCTATGAAGCAAAGTTTGCAACTCAGGCTCAGTCAACAATTGACGATGACGCCCCAGCTCCAGCAAGCTATCCGTTTGTTGCAACTTTCTACGCTTGAACTTCAGCAAGAGATCCAGCAAGCGTTGGAAACCAACCCGCTGCTTGAACAAGATGATCTACATCAGGAAGTGGATAGCCAAGAGCTTCCTGATGCAGATTTTGAAACAGCAGCGATGGATACCCGTGAAGCACTTGAACAGAAAAATATGCCTGAAGAGCTGCCATTGGATACCAGTTGGGAAGAAATTTACTCCGCTGGCACACCTTCAGGAACCAGCAGTGACTACAACACAGATGATTTTCCCATGTATCAGGGAGAAACCACCCAGACACTGCAAGATTATCTGATGTGGCAGGCAGATTTGACGCCGTTTACCGAAACAGACTCCGCCATTGCCACTTCGATTATTGATGCGATTGATGATACGGGTTACCTGACCGTTTCGACCGACGAAATTCTTACCGGCATGGGTGATGATGAACTCACTCTGGAAGAAGTTGAAACCGTTCTCAAGCGCATACAGCATTTTGATCCCATTGGCGTTGCTGCCCGTGATTTACGGGAATGCCTGCTTATCCAACTTTCAATACTGCCGTCAGGAACACCTCACTTAAACGACGCCAAACTCGTTGTTAGCAAGTACCTTGAATTGCTGGGCAATCGAGATTTCCGTAATTTATTACGTCAAAGCAAATTAAAAGAAATTACCCTAAAAGGGGCAATTGATATCATTCAATCACTGGAGCCGAAACCGGGGTTGGCAGTCAATACCGGTGAACCCGAGTATGTTATTCCTGATGTATTGGCGCAGAAAGAAAATGAAAGCTGGCAAGTCAGGCTAAATACCGATAGCATCCCCCGTCTGCGCATCAACCAACATTACGCAGCACTGGGGCAGCAGGCCCATAATGAGAGTGACAGCCTGTTCATTCGTAATAATTTGCAAGAGGCCAAGTGGCTGATAAAAAGCCTCGAGAGCCGCAATGAGACATTATTGAAAGTCGCAAGCTGCATTGTTGAACGGCAACAAGAATTTTTTGAATATGGTGAGGAACACATGAAACCGCTGGTACTGGCTGATATCGCCTATCAGGTTGACATGCATGAATCCACCATTTCCCGTGTGACGACACAGAAATACCTGTATAGCCCACGAGGAATTTTTGAACTTAAATATTTTTTCTCCAGTCACGTCAGCACCGATAGCGGAGGCGAAGCTTCTTCTACCGCAATACGTGCTCTGGTGAAAAAACTGGTCGCGGCAGAAAACCCGGCCAAGCCTCTGAGTGACAGTAAATTAACCAGTATACTGGCTGAACAAGGCATTCAAGTGGCGCGGCGAACTGTCGCAAAATATAGAGAGTCGTTATCCATCCCGCCTTCAAACCAACGCAAAAAGCTGGTTTGAACAACACAGAGAAGGAAAACACTATGCAACTCAATGTTACAGGCCACAATATTGAAATCACAGATGCACTGCGCAACATTGTGAACACCAAATGCGGCAAGCTGGATCAATATTTCGATAAGATTAACCTCATTCAGGTCACCCTCCGAGTGGAAAAGGTGCAGAAGATTGCCGAAGCCACAGTGCATGTTAATGGAGGAGAGTTGCATGCAACCTCAGAGCATGAAGACATGTATGCGGCAATTGATGCACTGGCAGATAAGCTAGCGCGTCAATTGACCAAACACAAAAGTAAATTGAGACAACATTAACAGCTTTCAGGCAACGGGGCCGTCATACAATTATTGCTGTTCTATCTATATACCCAATGAATTTCAAGATGCCGCCAGCAAAGCGGCAACTTGAAAGACGACGGGTATAAACAGTGCATCAATACCGGATGCCCCAATTAGGTGTCCGGTATGACAAGGCCCTAAGTGAATAAAGAAATGAACAATGAAACAGATTTACCACTAAGCTCAGTGCTTTCGCCCGAATGTACACGTAACAACGTACCGTGTTCGAGTAAAAAGCGTGCCTTAGAGATTATCAGTGAGCTGGCATCAAAACAGCTTGGATTACCAGAATATGCTGTATTCGAAGCCATTCTTTCCCGCGAGAAAGTGGGAACAACGGGCATTGGCAACGGGATTGCAATCCCCCATGGAAAATTGGACAAAGAATGCTCTAAGAATGCCGTTGGCGTATTTTTGCATCTGGAACAACCTATCACCTTTGATGCCATAGATAATCAACCTGTTGACCTATTGTTCGCTTTATTGGTGCCATCGGATCAGTGTCAAACTCATTTACACTCACTATCATTGATTGCAAAGCGCCTTGCAGATAAAACCCTCTGCCGTCGTCTGCGCTCAGCACAGAGTGACGAAGAGCTATACAAAATCATTACTGAATAAACAGCGATTACAATTATAAACATTTAGGGGAGTCGCCTCATGGTGCTGATGATAGTCAGTGGTCGTTCAGGTTCCGGAAAATCCGTTGCCCTGCGTGCGTTGGAAGATATGGGCTTCTATTGTGTGGATAACCTACCGGTTGTGTTACTGCCAGAACTGGCAAACACGCTGGCTGAACGTGATATTTCAGCAGCGGTTAGCATTGATGTCAGGAATATGCCGGAATCACCAGAAGTCTTCGAAGAAGCTCTCACGCAATTACCGGACAGTTTTTCACCACAATTGCTGTTTCTTGATGCGGATCGCAATACCCTGATCCGTCGCTACAGTGACACACGTCGTTTACATCCTCTATCAAGCAAAAATCTGTCACTGGAAAGTGCAATTGACCAAGAAAGTGATCTGCTGGAACCTCTGCGCTCTCGTGCCGATTTGATCATCGATACCTCTGAAATGTCTGTCCATGAACTGGCAGAAATGCTCAGGACACGTTTACTGGGTAAACGGGAACGTGAACTTACCATGGTATTTGAATCTTTTGGTTTCAAACATGGCATCCCGATTGACGCCGACTATGTTTTCGATGTGCGTTTCCTGCCAAACCCTCACTGGGACCCAAAACTGCGTCCAATGACTGGTTTGGATCGCCCAGTAGCCGCATTTTTGGATCGCCATACAGAAGTGCATAACTTCATTTACCAGACCCGCAGTTATCTTGAACTTTGGCTGCCAATGTTGGAAACCAATAACCGCAGCTACCTGACTGTTGCCATTGGCTGTACAGGCGGTAAACACCGTTCTGTCTATGTTGCTGAACAGTTGGCAGATTACTTCCGTTCTCGTGGTAAAAACGTGCAATCACGTCACCGTACACTGGAAAAACGTAAATAGTGCAACCAATGAAGTAAAGCATGACAGTCAAACAACGGCTTGAGATTAAAAACCGGCTTGGCATGCATGCCAGACCTGCGATGAAACTGTATGACCTTGTGCAGCAGTTTCAATCGCAGGTGATCCTGCGCAACAACAATAACTTACAAGCCGAAGCTGATAGCGTGATTGCCATGCTTATGCTGGATTCCGAACAAGGCAGCTATATTGAAGTTGAAGCAACCGGGCCTGATGAACAGCAGGCGCTGACGGCTATTGTTGAACTTTTTAATTCTGGTTTTGACGAAGAATAACGCCCCTTCTAAATTGCATAGTATTCGACTTTGCTCTTGCCGATCGGCAAACTCAGATCCAAACGGATATGGACAGCGCTTGACGTCAGTGTCAATTCCCCCTTGGTCAACCTCATTCGCCTCGCAATTATCTGTACATCTGCCAAATATTTTCGTCAGGGGATATGCAGGGCAAACCGCAACAAGTTGTGATTTCCCAATCATCTGGAAGCGTTACCACACTGAGGGGAGTTGCGCTACCGAAGCTCTGTTGACGCAACATTTTGTCATCGTCAAGAATAACCCCAAATTTCATTACCATTGCATCGTATTTTTAAACGGGAAGGCTGTAAAACAAAACTACCCAATTCGGGCTATAAACGGGAACGGCTTTGCGTGTTTGTAGCAAAAACAACCAATAATCTCATGCAGGGGAAGATTCTCAATATCTTTCCCTTGAAAAAACCGCCTTACTCCCTTTTTTACATTGTTCAGCCATTTTTGGTTAGCACATCAAAACTATTTTTTCTCCAAACTATCTCCCATATTTCTGCACAAACATAAAAACAGCCGCAAAAACCAACTAAAGATAAAAAAACGTTAATATATTCTGATCACTAAATATTCACCAAAGATAAAACTGAACCGTTTAAACTATTAATTTAGTTAATTATTCTAACTATTTACAAATAGTATTATATTAATAATAAATGTTATCATTCAATAAGTTAACCATGTGAAATCAGATTAAAAAAACCTTACTATTAAGGAGCACTTACAAACAGAACGTTATATGTACAGTTCCTAAACTGGAGATTTACTTCATGCGTTTTAATAAAACTACACTGGCTATTTTTCTTGGTCTGTCCCTGTGCCAAGGCGCTGCTCAGGCAGCTCCTGTTCTTTCCTTAGACAATGCTCAAGCACAAAAAGTTGCTGCCCACAATAACTCTTGGGTTGAAATCAATCCTACGATTTTCGAAAACAATATCCACACACTGCAAAAAAACCTGAACAAGAGCACCAAAATGTGTGCGATTCTGAAAGGCGATGCCTACGGTCACGGTATCGACTTACTGATGCCATCTGTCATTAAAATGGGCGTAAATTGTGTGGGCATTACCAGTAATGAAGAAGCCCGCATCGTGCGTGAAAGCGGCTTTAAAGGACAGTTACTGCGTGTCCGCACAGCCGATGTGAGTGAAATTGAAAGCACTCTGGACTATGACATGGAAGAAATGGTCGGTGATCTGGAACAGGCTCAGGCTGTTGATGCTCTGGCTAAAAAACATGGCAAACAAATTCGCGTTCATCTGGCCCTGAACACTGGCCTCATGAGCCGTAACGGTCTGGAAATGAAAACTGAACAGGGTAAACAAGAGGCGCTGAAAATCGTTCAGTTACCTAACCTGAAACTGACCGGCATAATGAGCCACCATGCTATCAGCGATCTGGATACAATCCGTTCAAGCATCAAGAACTTCGCAGAACAAACTTCTTGGTTGATCAAAACCGCCAACCTGAAAAGAGATGAAATCACTCTGCACGCATCAAGTTCTTTTGCGTCCATGAGCATCCCAGAAGCACAATTCGATATGGTACGCGTTGGTAGTGCACTTTACGGCATTCTGACCACCAGCCATCCAGAATACAAACCCCTGATTGAAGTTAAAACCCGTGTTGCTTCTGTCAAGTCATACCCTAAAGGCAATGGTGTTAGCTACAGCAACACTTACATCCTGAAACGTGACTCCAAACTCGCTAACCTGCCGGTTGGTTTCTCTGATGGCTTAAGCTCCAACATGTCAAACAAAGCCTATGTTCTGATCAACGGCCACCGTGCCCCCATTGTTGGCAGCATTTCCATGAACACAGCGATGGTAGACGTTACTGACCTGCCTGACGTGAAGGCTGGCGATGAAGTTGTGATCTTCGGTAAACAAGGCAACGATGAAATTACTCAGTCTGACGTCCAGAAATGGAGTGGTGTGCATGTTGTTGAGTTATCTTCCATCTGGGGAGAAACCAACCCAAAAATCGTTGTTACAGGCTCCTAATCAGCCATTCCAAATGATATCGTGTTATTCTTCTGACCTGTGTTAATGAGTCTTATCTCATTAACAACGCAAAACAGTTCGTGATCATGATCTCTTTATTTTCACGGCAGAACAGCCTAATATCATTTTAATCACTTTGAAAATAACACCCCCCTCCTTGCGATGCGGGGGTGTTATTTTATATTGAGCCTAATTTGGAGCGTGGTATGAAAAAACCAAAAATTATTATCAATGAACTGGATGCCGAACGTTTAGATTCTCTGTTGGAACAACCTGCATTTGCGAATACCAGCATCGCAGACGCTTTGAACGAAGAGTTGGATAGAGCCGAAATAGTGGCTCCGGTGGATATTCCAGCCAATGTTGTCACAATGAACAGTGAAATTCGTTTTATTGATCTGGGCAGCAATGAAGAACGTGTTCGCACACTCGTCTATCCTGCATCCCTGAAAGACAGCACCAAACATCTGTCCGTTATGGCTCCTTTGGGCGCTGCGCTTTTGGGTCTGAGAGTGAACGATGAAATCAGCTGGAAGTTACCTAACGGCGAAAAGACACGAATAAAAGTATTAGAGATACTTTATCAACCCGAAGCCGCAGGTGAATATCACCGCTAACTCACAGCCAGTCCGGTTACACTGAACTGGCTGTTGTTGATTGAGTATCCCTATTGACCGGCGATACTCATTTCCGGCAACAACACCGAACCACACTGAATATTACTGCGTGTTTCAATATCATTACCGATTGTCACCATATTCGCCCACATATCCTTCAAATTGCCTGCAATGGTGATCTCACTGACCGGGTATTGGATCTCGCCGTTTTCGACCCAAAAACCGGATGCGCCACGGGAATAATCCCCAGTGACGGCACTAACGCCCTGTCCCATCAGCTCGGTAACGAGCAGGCCGGTTCCCAATTCACGCAATAAACCCGCAAAATCCAGCCCCTGACCTGCAATATGCCAGTTATGAATTCCACCCGCATGGCCTGTATTCGTCATACCCAACTTACGGGCAGAGTAGGAAGTCAGCAACCACGTCTGTAAAACCCCATCTTTGATGATATCGCGTGGCGTTGTACGCACACCTTCACTGTCAAATGGTGTTGAGGCCAGCCCACGCAACAAATGAGGCTGTTCTTCAATCGTCAGCCATGAAGGCAGAATCTGTTTGCCCAGACTATCCAACAAGAAAGAAGATTTACGATAGATGCTGCTACCACTTATCGCACCAACCAAATGACCGAACAAGCCTGTTGCCACTTCCGCAGAAAAAATAACAGGCGCTTTCATCGTTGGCAGTTTACGCGCTCCCAGACGGGAAAGCGTACGACGGGCACACTCCTGCCCAACCCACTCAGGTGATTTCAAGTCGTCAAAATGGCGACCTATGGTATAAGCATAATCACGCTCCATGTTGCCATCTTGCTCAGCAATCACACAGCTCGACATTGAATGACGGCTTGAGCAGTAGCTTTGCAGCATGCCATGGCTATTGCCAAATACCCGAATGCCATAATGGCTGTTGAAACTACCACCTTCGGTATTGGTAATGCGTTTATCTGCCTGCAATGAGGCTTGTTCAGCACGGGCCGCCAATTCAATGGCTGTATCTGCATCCAAGTCCGCAGGATGGAAAAGATCCAACTCCGGAGCCTCAAATGCCAACAGCTCTTTATCCGCAGGGCCTGCGTAAGGATCAGGGGACGTATAGCGAGCGATATCAATTGCAGCCTGAACAGTACGGGCGATTGCCTCTGGGCTGAGATCGGTTGAAGAGGCGCTGCCTTTGCGTTGCTGATGATAAACCGTGATTCCCAGTGCGCCATCGCTGTTAAACTCAACATTTTCGACTTCACTGAAACGCGTGCTGACGCTAATCCCAGTGGTTTTATTGACCGCGACTTCTGCGGCATCACTACCGGCTTTCGCTAATTCCAGAGCATGAGCGACTGCGTTTTCCAGTTGCTTACGCTGCTCTGCGATTTGTTGATTGGTAACTATCATTAATTAACCGTAATCCAATGAATTAAATAGAGAAATTGTCAGAAAAAATGCCTCCGTCCGGTTCATGACATGAATGCCGAGTGGTAATCAGGCAATTTTCCCAGTTACAATACATAATATTAGGATGTTAACACCCACCGGACGATAGGTCATGCTCCAAAATGCACCTTATCCGGCCTTTTTAGAAGGAAAACAATTATGGCAAAGCAGCCTGAAGATTGGCTCGACAATTATCCTGCTGAAGAGGAAGAAGAAGAGATAATCTGGGTCAGTAAAAGTGAAATTAAGCGGGATGCTGAAATACTGAAAAAATTGGGCACAGAGCTGGTTGAACTCAGCAAAAACCAGCTGGAGCGGATCCCACTGGATGAAGATTTGCTGGCAGCCATTGAACTGGCACAAAAAATCAAACGTGAAGGCCGCCGCCGCCAATTGCAGTTGATTGGAAAGCTACTACGTGCCCGTGATCCTGAACCGATCACGACGGCGTTGGATAAACTGAAAAACCGTCACAACCAGCAAATTGTTATTCTGCATAAACTGGAGGAGCTACGTGACAAACTCCTTGAAAGCGACGATGCGCTTGAAGAAGTCGTGGCGCTGTATCCACATACGGATCGCCAGCAACTTCGTACACTGGTTCGCAACGCCAAAAAAGAGAAGGCGGCCAACAAGCCACCGAAATCTTACCGCCAGATGTTCCAATACCTGAAAGAGTTATCGGAATCCGCTTAGTATCCTCTTCACCGCCATTTCGTTAAGAATTGGCGGTACTTCCTTCTATACCTTCCTCCTTGTCACATCAGATTAGTTTAAGTTAACACTTTAAACCAAATGTTACGGATAAGTAACAAGAAATGAGGTAACCTTTAATTATTTTCACCCTGTTACCCTACATCATGAGAATTTACATAAAGGATGTCTCAAATGCCGTTAGTCGTTATTCCTGATGATTATCAACATGCTACAAAACACCTTCAAGCTTTGTACCAGAACAGTGATTTTGAGGTAGTTTGTCTGGGCGCCCTTGACCGTGATCCTAAAGCAGAAGAATTATTATCCAAGGCTGATGCCCTGATTCTGATACGTGAAAGAACACTTATTGATGAGAAATTTTTGTCTAAAGCGCCCAATTTAAAACTGATCAGCCAAACGGGAAAAGTTGCTTACAATATCGATCTGGAATTATGCAAACAGCGGGGCGTTGCCGTTGTTGAAGGTTTGGGTTCACCGATTGCCGCCGCCGAATTAACCTGGCTATTAATTCAAAGCTCCATACGCAGATTTGTACCTTCTGTAGAAGCCATGAAAAAAGGCCACTGGCAGACTGAATTTGGCGATACCGTGGCAGGAAAAATACTTGGCATAGTCGGTTATGGCAAGATAGGCCAACTTATTGCCAAGTACGCGCAAGCCTTTGACATGAAAGTACAGGTTTGGGGATCTTCCCGTGCTCAAGACCAAGCCCGTCAAGAGGGATTAATCGTTCCAGACTCGAGAGAAGCATTCTTCCAGACTTCAGATGTCATCACCTTACACCAACGGTTAGTCAAAGAAACCGCAGGGGGTATCACATTTGCTGATTTAACCAGAATGAAACCTACCGCAGTATTAGTAAATACAGCTCGCTCTGGATTGATAGAAGCCGGTGCATTGGAAAAAGCCCTCGATTCAGGAACACCGGGGTTTGCCGCATTGGATGTGTTTGATATTGAACCGATCTGGGATGCCAATCACCCTTTATTAAAGCGAGATAACGTACTTTGCAGCCCACATATCGGTTATGTCACTAAAAGCTGTTATGACATTTATTTCGAAAGTGCATTTAAAAATATTGAGCGCTATTTTTCTGGCGATGAAAACCCTGTGATTAATAAATAATTATCCGCAGATTCACATAATAAGCTACCGTCATATTTCAAGTTGCTGCTTTGTTGGTTGAGCTGCAACTTGAAATCTATTGAATATATATCGCTTAAGAAATTATCAGGCTGTTCCACCTACGGTCAGGTTATCCAGTTTCAAGGTTGGCTGCCCAACACCCACTGGTACACTCTGACCTTCTTTACCGCAGACACCGACCCCTTTGTCGAGGGACAGATCATTTCCAACCATTGAAATCTGCTGCATGGCTTCAATACCCGAACCAATTAAGGTTGCCCCTTTTACTGGCTTGGTGATTTTACCGTTTTCAATCAAATACGCTTCCGATGTTGAGAAAACAAATTTACCGGAAGTGATGTCCACCTGACCACCGCCGAAGTTCGGCGCATACAGACCACGATCAACACTGGCGATAATTTCTTCTGGTGTGGAATGACCCGCCAGCATATAAGTATTGGTCATACGTGGCATTGGCAAATGAGCATAAGATTCGCGTCGGCCGTTCCCCGTCGGAGCCACGCCCATCAGACGGGCATTGAGTTTATCCTGCATATAGCCTTTCAGGATGCCGTTCTCAATCAGCACGTTGTATTGCCCCGGAACGCCTTCATCATCAATAGACAGCGAACCACGGCGGCCTTCAATCGTGCCGTCATCCACGACTGTGCACAACTCAGAAGCCACTTTTTGCCCAATCTGACCGGAGAAAACAGAAGTTCCCCGACGGTTGAAGTCGCCTTCCAAACCATGACCGACTGCTTCATGCAGTAAAACTCCCGGCCAGCCAGCACCCAATACAACTGGCATAGTTCCCGCAGGGGCCGCAACTGCCGATAAGTTGACCAGTGCCATGCGTACCGCTTCACGGGCAAATTGTTCTGCCAGAACCTGACCATCTTCGGTTTGCAGGAAATATTCGTAACCGTAACGAGCGCCACCACCACTGGCTCCGCGCTCACGCTTACCATCTTCTTCCACCAATACGCTAACGGAAAGACGCACCAACGGACGAATGTCTGCGGCTAATGTGCCATCTGTTGCCGCCACCAGCACCTGCTCATAAACACCGGTCAAGCTGGCATTAACTTCTTGTACCCGGGGATCTTCTGCCCGGGCGATTTGATCAACCCGATGCAGCAAAGCAATCTTCTCTTCCCTGCTCATGCTCTGCAAAGGATCAATTGCCGGATAAAGTGCTTTATGTGTCACTGCGCCTAATGTATGTGCAATGCCATTACCCGTTTCTCTCACAATGCTGCGTGCTGCGTGAGCACTTTGCTGTAGAGCATTCAATGTGATTTGGTCAGCGTAAGCAAACCCTGTTTTTTCTCCGCTAACCGCACGGACTCCCACACCTTGATCGATATTATAGGAGCCGTCTTTAATGATGCGGTCTTCCAGTACCCATGTTTCATGGAAGCTGGATTGGAAATAGAGGTCGGCATAGTCCAGACGACGTTCCGCCAGTTGACCCAGAACAGAGAATAAATCTTGATGATTCAGATTATTAGCAGCCAGTAAGTGTTCACTGACATAAGTTAAACTCATAGTAATTACTCTTTACCTTAATTTGTATTCTTTTTTATCAAAGAAGTCAGTTGTGGACGGAAGCGATTGTGTTTCACCACTTTGATCTGCTCACGCATGTGAGTCAGACTATCCGGCCGGATATTAAGCTGTAATGCGCTGACAGTCAGAGGATTTTTCTTGATGACTTCCCCCCAACCACTCACCGCCATTGAGTGCCCCCATGTCCTGCGAGTGCCATGTACGCCAACCTGAGCAGGTGCCAGAATAATACATTGATTCTCAATGGCTCTGGCTCTCAGCAAGGGTTCCCAATGCGCCTTACCTGTCAGGCGGGTGAAAGCCGCCGGAACGGAGATAAGTTCCGCACCTTGTTCACGTAATGCCTGAAATAGCCCCGGAAAACGCAGATCATAACAGATAGTCATTCCCAAACGTCCCACAGGTGTATCGACAACGGTAATGTGTTCCCCACGCTGATAAATAGTGGATTCATTATAGGAACCATGCTCATCGTTAATATTGACATCAAACATGTGGATTTTATCGTAACGGGCACGGATTTCGCCCTGATCATCAAACAATAAGCTACTGCTTGTGATGCGAGAGGGATCTTCCCGGCTGATCATCGGCATAGAACCAATCAGCAGCCAGATACCGTAACGTTGTGCCATTTCACTCACAGCCTGCTGCAATGGGCCACTTCCCTGCACTTCTGCATATTCACGGTAGGTATCGGCATCTGCAAACAATAAAGCATTTTCTGGCGTCAGCACCAGTTGTACTGTGTCTGGCAATTGCTTAATCTGTTGTTCAATCTGCGCTAAGTTATGTTTAACGTTTGTACCACTGCATAATTGTAAAAGTGCAACATTGACATTTCTCATGGCCCTTTATTCTCCTTAAGCTGACGTAAAACCTCATCAATTTTAGGTTGTTCGAAGCTGCCCGTTAGCCGATAACGAATCACTGATATCTTGCTCCACAGCGGCCCCAGCACTTTTGTCGCTGCAAAAATCGCAGCACCAGCCACAGGGTTGACCGCAAAGGCTGTCGCGACCCCTACCGTTGCCGAAATTTCTGGCGTAATGACTAATTCCATATTGATCTGACGACGAACTAAGTCAGTCACCCCCGAGGCATTGATATCCGCTGCTAACCCATCAATGAGAAAATTATCGGTATGCATGACCCCATTTTTTATCGTTGCGTCGCCACGAATGGAATCAAAGGCAAAATCATTACTGAATGTGTCACTGAAATCCAATTGTAATTTACGCAACAACGCATCAAAACTGATAAGTCTTAGTAATTGCCCTGCTCTGCCACCGCCCAATTTGGCGATGGCGCCCTTTTTCATCTCTGCGGTCAGCGTTCCGTTCAGGGTTTTAAGATCGGGTTGCCACGGGACATCCTGCCACTTCAAATTGAAATCAAACTTAAAAGGTGCACCCACTATCGGGACAATAAATCCGAGATAAGCCACCATATCATCGAATTTTTTCCCCGATAGCTGCCCTTTGACTTGGGTATAATTTCCTGTGCTATTTTCATCCCAACGGCCGGTTTCATGCCAACGCCCGGACAGTGTCAGTTTTCCTGCGCTATTTTCTACTTTCCCGTTGGTCAGGATCAGGGAATCACCTTGCGGTATGAGCGATGCGGATACTTTGCCGAGTTTTAGCCCGGCGATCCAGCATTCTGTGCATTCAATATTCAATTCCGGCCAACTGCTCAGAGAATAATGGGGAGATGGCGCCTTATCCGGCGTTAATTTATTGGCATCAACTGGCAGATCCGTTGCAAACAAGGGATCGTAATAAAGATAATCGATTAACGCCCGAACCTGTTTATTATCTTGAATCCACAGATTGCCACTAATATCCTGCCCCACGGCATTGACGCTAGTACCATCAGCGTGTTGAACAATATTGAATGTGAGATCATCCCAGCGCTGCCCGGCAAGATCCAGTGAAGGCAACGAAATTTCAAATACACTTGGCCACCGCAAGCCATCATCATTTGATGAATTCCAACTCAGCGGCGCAATCAGTGCCAATAATTTTTCACCGTCAATTGCCGGTAGTTTTAACGCCAACAGCGATTTTTCCGGCAGGGCAGGAACTTCAACACCATCCGAATAAAAAGTCCCTCGTTGCAGCCGGACATGCTTTTCTTCCAGCTTCCATTGGCTATTGAATGCGTATTGTTTGCCTATTGAACCTTTCATCTGGAATTGGTTTATATTGCCTTCTGCAAAAACATTAACCTTATTCCATTCTTGCAGGGATTCTGTGTCCAATGCAGGCAATGTACTCTTGATATGCGACAAATCTGCGTTGATAGCGACACGATATTTTACGTCGTCCTTTGAAGTTCGATCACTTGGCGGTATCGTAATATTCACTTTCCCCTGCCAATTCAGTGTTCCGGACAACTTACGGCGAATTTCAGCAGGAAGTTCCGGTAATGTTTTCGCTGCCCAACCTGCATCTAAATCGACATCCACCTGATAATGTTTTGCTGAGTCCCGAGTGGAAAACCGCAGTGACAAAGGGTTTCCAAGCCAGTGTGCAGATAGGTTGTCACTTTTTAAGTCACCATTTTCAAAGCGAAATTTGCCGCTAAGGTGTTCCATCTTGCTATCCAATGGCTTGATGAAGAGATGGGTATCTTTTAGCATCACCTCTCCCCTTGCATTTACTTCGCCGTGTTCCAAAGGAATGTCCAAGTGAAGCTTGCCATCCACTTTACCGTCAAGTTGCAGGCTATCCAGTGCGCTGCCAATCGAATCCGCCATCGGGCTGTGATTAAAATAATCGTGGATATTCTTTCCATCCCCGGATATCCCGGCATCGATAAATAGCTGTTGCTTACCATAATCTGGAATCACTGCTGAAACTTCGGTGGCAGCCACTTTCCCCAGCCGTGCTTTCAGCGCCTGCATCTGTAATCCGTTATTTTGGAAATTCAGGTCAATATCCAAATCAAACAGGGCTGGCCAATCGGGTTGATATTCAAATGTTGCATCATGCAGAGGCACAAAAACCTGGAATTGGCCGTTGTTTTGTTTAAAAGGGAAATCATGGGGATTGCCCCGAAAAACCAAAGTGGCATTATCGACCTTTCCCTCAATCAAAGAGGCCGTCAGATAGTCTGTCAGAGATTCCCCCATCAGTGGCTTGGGAAAATAACGCCATGCCTCACCGATATCATTTACACGAATCCCTGCGAGCATTTTCAATAAAGGTTGGTCATTTTGTGGTTTCAGATAATGAAAATTTCCATTGAGCCACAGTGACTTTGCTTGCAAATCCAGCCCTTGACTCCAAACTTCCAAGCCATTCTGGCTATCTTTCCAAATAATCTGCCCTTCGCTGCTGGCAATATTGAGCGGGGCCTGAAACACACTGCCATAATCAATGGTACTGTTTTTCAAGCCAAATGTGAGATTACCCCACTGTTTATTGCCTTCCAACATGCCACTGAAATGGTCGGCTGAAGGCAGGTGTTTCCAGCGTAACCAGCTCACATCCTGCCATTTCATGCGAATTCCCAAGTCATCAGGCAACTCAGGGGTAATATCAAGGGCAAAACTATTTAACGTACCTTTCGGTTGCCAGTGCTGCCAATCCTTGACGATATCCGGCGTCACAAAAGAGAGTATCGGCAATAGTCCATTTAAACGCTCAAGCCGGATATTCTCAGCCCGTATCCGCCAATGATCTTTATCCTGATATTTGCGCGCTTCCTTAAGATAGAGTGCTGAGATATATCCCGCAGGCCACTGCTGACCGTTGGTTTTCAGGTTTGCCAGATTTGGAACATCAAACAGCCAGCCTTCATCCTGACGGCGCATCTGCAAGAGTAAATCATTCACCACAAGCTGGTGTTTTTCATTTTCCAGATGCCAGTTGGCTTCTCCTTGCTTTAGTTGCAAACGCCCGCTATCAATTCGCCCTTTCTTTAAGGTAATCCAACTCGCCAAACTGAAATGGGCATTTTCCAGCCCGGTATTATCCTTTAACCAACGGCTTAACCACAGCCGCATATCGATATCATCGGCTTGTAAATAAATAACGCCATTATCCAGAACACCATTGATATCGTTCAGATCCAATTTGACTTGTACAATACCTTCCTGACTATTAAGACCTTCCTGATTATTAAGTGAAGAAAGATTGACGCTGCCTTGTGCCCGATGGCGATTATTTTTATTCAACCATGTTAGTTGCGGTAATTGCAGTTCCGCCTTTTCACCGGATGGAGTCAGAAAAATCAGGCTGCTGTCATACAAATTAAAATGATTGAACTGTTCCAGAAACAGAGAGGAAAGGCTATTCGGCTCAGACAGCATGCTTTCGCCATCTTGCCCAAACAGTCCCTTATCATAATTCACTTGAAGCTGATAAAAAGACAAATCCCGAAAATACCAGCGCCACTGTAAAAGTGAACGCCAGATATCCAGAGAAAGTGTGATTTTTTTTGCATCAATGCCGACATGATCCGCCTTCGCACTGATATCCCGGATTTCCAGACTGGGGCCAAATGGCTCCCAATGACCGGTGATATAACCAATATCGACAGCGATATCCGTTGCGGCAGCAATTTTTTCTGTCAACTGCTGACGATATTCATTGATATGTGGCAGGAAGAAACGTAACCCGCTGACAAGCAAAGCCACAATGATAATGGCTATTGCGGCTGTCGCTAATAATATCCCCGGCAGTCGCCTCACACATTTCTCCTTGGTTGTCAGCGCGATTTATTTGAAAAAACACTATCTAAAAGACGCTATTTAAAAACAGACTCTCTGCAAATTGGTGCTTTACATCATCACAACGTCAAATTGCTCTTGGCTGTAAAGTTGCTCTGTCTGTACTTTGACCTGTTTTCCCACAAAGATTTCCACTTCTGCCAACACGTGAGATTCATCCCCTTTCAGGGCATCACTGACGGCTGGAGAGGCATAAACCAGAAAACGATCTGCATCAATTGCACGATTGACACGCACAATTTCGCGCAAGATTTCATAACATACGGTTTCAACGGATTTCACCGTACCACGCCCCTGACAAGCCGGACAGTTATCACACAGAATATGTTCAATACTTTCTCGTGTACGCTTACGCGTCATTTCCACCAACCCTAATTGGGAAAAACCATTGATGGTGGTTTTCACACGATCTTTACTCAATGCCTGCTCTAAGGAAACCAATACGCGGCGACGGTGTTCTACATTACTCATGTCAATAAAATCAATAATAATAATGCCGCCTAAATTACGTAACCTTAATTGCCGGGCGATCGCTTGTGCTGCTTCGATATTGGTATTAAAGATAGTCTCTTCCAGATTACGGTGTCCAACAAAAGCACCGGTATTAATATCGATTGTCGTCATGGCTTCCGTCTGATCAATAATCAGATAACCACCCGACTTTAATTCCACCTTGCGTTCCAGCGCCCGCTGAATTTCATTTTCCACACCATACAGATCAAATATCGGCTGATTGCCCTGATAATGTTCTAATTTGGCGTTCATTTCAGGAATATATTCATCAATAAATTCCTGTAATTGCGTGAATGTCTGGCGGGAGTCAACCCGAATGCGATCAAGGGAAGCGCCAACAAAATCACGCAAGATACGCTGGGCCAGCGCCAATTCACCGTAGACTTTATTTTTTGTGATATTACGTTTCTTACGTTCAATCACCTTACTCCACAAGCGCTTCAGAAATGCCGCATCTTGCACCAGTTCTTCGGTTCCCACACCTTCGGCAGCAGTACGGATAATAAACCCGCCATGCTCATCACAATAATCCATGACAATGCTTTTCAGGCGTCCACGCTCTTCTTCGCTCTCTATCCGCTGTGAAACACCAACATGCGATGCCCCCGGCATAAATACCAGATAACGTGATGGTAAAGTGATATCTGTCGTTAAACGCGCGCCTTTTGTTCCCAGAGGATCTTTCACCACCTGTACAATGAGATCCTGCCCCTGATGCACCAGTTCGGCGATATCCCTGACATGAAAATTCTTCCGCTCTTCACCTGCAATACACTCAGTATGGGGCATAATATCCGAAGCATGCAAAAAAGCGGCTTTCTCCAGCCCGATATCCACAAAAGCCGCCTGCATCCCGGGCAACACCCGGCTCACGCGCCCTTTATAAATATTTCCTACAATGCCCCTTCTGGCTTCCCGTTCAATATGGATTTCTTGCAAAATACCGCCATCAATATAAGCAACCCGCGTTTCGGATGGTGTTACATTGACTAATAACTCTGCTGTCATGAATAATTCTTCCCGTCAGCTAACGCTAAAAATCGTGTGATTAATTCATTCGTTTCCACCAATGGTAAGCCGACAACAGCATGGTAACTGCCATTAATTTTTCTAACAAAACAGCCGCCTTTACCTTGAATGCCATAAGCCCCGGCTTTATCCATTGGCTCCCCAGTTACAATATATTCCTGTATTTCCGGTTGGGATAACTGGCGGAATATCACATCTGTAATGACTTTCTCACTCAAGGTATGTTGACTGTTCGATAAAGCTACAGCCGTGATAACCTGATGGCACTGGCCTGACAAAGCACTCAGTATTTCAGCGGCGTGTTGTTGATCGCGGGGTTTTTCCAGAATACGGTTATTCAATACAACAATGGTATCGGCTCCCAGAACGGGATAATCATGTGGCGCAATGGTGACTCCAGCCTGTGATTTTTCTCTGGCTAATCGAGTGACATATTGCTCTGGAGACTCCCCTTCACGCCATTTTTCTTCAACCTGAGGTCTCAGGATCTCAAAATTAAAATCTAACAATTCCACCAGCTCACGTCGTCTTGGCGAGCCAGAAGCTAAATAAATGGTTTTCATCGTGAGTCATCCTTAGAGTTTATCTCAACCGGCTATTTTAATTCGTCATCGTTTTAATTTGTCATGGTTTTTAATATGACATGGTTTTAATATGACATAGTTTTTCATATGACACAGTTTTGCCCGCTGTTAACGAACTGAAAACTGACGGCGGATTTTCCGCATTAATAAGAACAGCCAAGGCCAGAGAATACCATTGACCACCCCATTCCAGAACACTTCTGGATGGAATGCCGTCTTCGGCAATACAACGTGGGCTAGGAAAACGCAGAGGTTCATCAGGCTTGAAAGACCCAACACGACCAGAGCTTGCTGCCAGAGTGACATATTACGAATAAGCTGAAATTTGAAAGCCACCAGAAAACTGATCATACTGAACGCCAGGGCATGTGCGCCCAGAATACTTCCATGCAGCAAATCAGTGATAACCCCCAATACAAACCCCGTCCCCACGCTGATGCGATGAGGAAGTGCCAGTAACCAGTAAATTAAGCACAAAAATAATAAAGTAGGCCGGAATACAAAGAATTGTTCCGGCCACGGCATAATTTGCAGTACTATCGCAACCAGGAAAGATAACCAAATAACCCAACTTCTTCGGCTATGGTACTGACTCATTAACGATTTCCTGTAGCTGTTGATGATGGTTTTAGTGATGACTTTTCGGCTGGCCTTGTTTTTTCAACCGGATTTATTGCAGATGATGTTTGGTTTTTATCTTTTTCCGCTTCGCCTGATTTCGGTGTCAGCAACTGCGGTTGCTCATCCGATGGGTTTGGCAATACCTGCGGTAGCATCTGCATCAAACGCTCATTAGCGGCACGGTATACTTCCGAAGGCGGCAATGGTTCAGATGGGTTGTTACCTGCTCCCCATAATAGCAACAGATAGCGCAAGCGCCGCAACTCAGCCAATGGACGAGCCTGAATCACTGCATGAGCCCGCTGGTTATCAATTTTAACAGAGGAAACCACCGCCACAGGATAACCCTCCGGGAAACGCCCGCCCAAACCCGATGTCACCAATACATCACCTACGCGAATATCGGTATCACTCGGCAGAGGTTCTAGCTGGAGATCGTCTGTACATCCTGCTCCACCCACGATAACGCGAATATCATTACGCAGTACCTGCACAGGCAGTGCATGAGTCGGATCACAAATCAGCAATATCCGGCTGCTCAATTGGCTGACCGAAATGACTTGCCCCACAACACCCCGATCACTGATAACAGGCTGCCCTTCATAGACGCCATCTTTAGCGCCTTTATTTATGACAACCTGATCGCGGTAGGGGTCCATACCTCCTGAAATCACCTGCGATACCATCATGTGTTCATCACTACGCAAAGGCGAACCCAATAATTCACGCAACCGGGCGTTTTCATGTTTCAATTGCCCCAACAGTAACAAATTACTGCTCTGCGATCGTAATTCATTACGCAGAGTTCGATTTTCTAGTTCGAGTTGGTTGCGGCTGGTCAGAGATTCAGAAATACTGTCCAAAAATTGGCGCGGCCCATTGGCAAGAAAATAAAACGGACTCACAGCCGTATCCATATAGCTACGGATTTTATTGAAAACACCGAGGCGGCTGTCTGCCACAATCAGAATAATGGCAATAATAACAGCAAAAAAGAGTCGTAGTTGCAGAGAAGGCCCTCTGCTGAAAATCGGCTTCATAAATTGCGCATTGTTGGGCTGTGTTGTCTCATTAATGATAAAACTCCGGAATAATCAGCAAGGAGGCTCCAAAGAAATATGCCCGCCTCCCAGCTCGCAGAGTTACTTTCAGTCTTCGCTGAACAGATCGCCGCCATGCATGTCGATCATTTCCAGCGCCTTGCCGCCACCACGAGCAACACAGGTGAGTGGATCTTCAGCCACAATAACAGGAATGCCAGTCTCTTCCATCAACAAACGATCAAGATTACGCAGTAACGCACCACCACCAGTCAGTACCATACCACGTTCGGAAATATCAGAAGCCAATTCTGGTGGACACTGTTCCAGGGCGACCATGACAGCGCTAACAATACCGGTCAGCGGTTCTTGCAGAGCTTCAAGAATTTCATTGGAATTCAGGGTAAAGCTGCGAGGTACACCTTCTGCAAGGTTACGGCCACGCACTTCAATTTCGCGTACTTCATCTGTCGGGTAAGCAGAACCAATTTCATGTTTGATACGCTCTGCCGTTGCTTCCCCGATCAGGGAACCATAATTACGGCGAACATAATTGATAATGGCTTCATCAAAACGGTCTCCACCGATACGCACAGAAGAAGAATAAACCACACCGTTCAGAGAGATAACAGCAACTTCGGTGGTTCCTCCGCCAATATCCACTACCATTGAGCCTGTCGCTTCGGAAACAGGCAGACCTGCACCGATGGCGGCCGCCATTGGCTCTTCAATCAGGAATACTTCGCGGGCACCTGCACTTTGGGCAGATTCACGAATGGCGCGACGCTCAACCTGAGTCGCCCCAACAGGCACACACACCAGCACGCGCGGGCTTGGGCGCATGAAACTGTTATTGTGAACCTGCTTGATAAAATGCTGTAACATCTTTTCTGTGACATAAAAATCGGCAATAACACCATCCTTCATAGGACGGATAGCTGCGATATTACCCGGAGTACGTCCCAGCATCTGCTTTGCTTCCAGCCCCACGGCTGCAACGCTTTTTGGTGAGCCGGCTCTGTCTTGGCGAATGGCAACAACAGAGGGTTGATCCAATACTATTCCCTGACCTTTGACATAAATAAGGGTATTGGCAGTACCCAAGTCAATGGACAAATCGTTGGAAAACATGCCACGAAATTTCTTTAACATAACGAAAGGATAATCCTGCAAGCTGGGGACGGAGATTGTCCGTCTACTCTACCAACCACATGAAGCAGCGACAAGGCGCATAATTAACTACTTTTACTACTTCAATAAAAGTGGCTACGTTATTCACATCAGAATCACGATATTCTACGTTACTTTTCTCTGACGGAGCAGAAAAAAACTGCATAAAAATGGGTTAATTTCACCAATAACCTCATCACAGCATTCCAAAATCACCTGATGCACCAAAAAACCAACATTATAGTGCATATTACGAGGCTTCCACCGCGTTTTTCGAGATTCTATATTGCCCTACAATCATTTTAGCAAGTTCAACCAATATTCACTTTTTCTCAAAAATTTTCTTCTTTCTACTGTCGTCAGGAATAGTTTCCTAAGTATAAAAGTAATAGATAAATTTGTGAGGCTAAGGATTGGATTTGAAAAAATATCGTCACTGTCAACGGCAAGTAACGAAAATAAGGACTATTCTGAGTCGGTTCTCAAAAGTACTCTCCTTATTGTTATTCTGTATATTATTATCTTTTACAGTGCCATCCTGAATAAAAATAAGTAACTACAGTTTTGCCACTCTCTATCACAATATCGTTGCCTGCCCGTTTCAGCTTATTCGATTTTATCTATATTGTGGGGAGACAGAATTGTGGTGAGACAGAATTGTGGTGATGCCAAACAGGTAATGGTATCAGCGAGATACCCAGCAAGGGAGAATAACCATGAAAGCCTTATTGCTTGACCAACATGAAACATTATCAGCGTCCATTCAGGATATTGATACGTCTCAATTACCCTCAGGTGCGGTGACCGTTGATGTCCATTGGTCAACACTCAATTATAAAGATGCCCTCGCCATTACAGGTAAGGGTAAGATCATCCGACAATTTCCGATGATACCGGGGATCGACTTTGCCGGTGTTGTTCATCATTCCGAAGATCCGCGTTTTCATGTTGGTCAACACGTTTTACTGACCGGCTGGGGAGTGGGAGAAACACATTGGGGCGGGCTGGCAGAACAAGCCAGAGTGTCTGGTGATTGGTTGACGCCATTGCCGCAAGCATTAACGGCCCGACAAGCAATGATCATCGGCACGGCTGGTTTTACGGCCATGTTATGTGTCATGGCGCTGGAACAAGGCGGGGTAACACCTGAAAGCGGAGACATCGCCGTGACAGGCGCCAGTGGCGGTGTTGGCAGCACGGCGATTACTCTGCTGTCACAATTGGGTTATTCTGTCGTCGCGATTAGCAGCAAATCCGATAATCACGATTATCTGCTTTCACTCGGTGCAAAAGCGGTTCTGCCTGCCAGTGATTTTAACCAACCATCACGCCCATTGGAAAAACAGCGTTGGGCGGGGGTAATTGATACCGTCGGAGGCAAGATATTGGCGACCTTGCTGGCACAAGTGAACTATAACGGTACGGTAGCAGCCTGTGGTATGGCGAGTGACGGCCAATTGCCCACCACCGTCATGCCTTTTATCCTGCGCAACGTCCGTTTGCAAGGTGTGGCATCCGTGACTGCTTCAGCTTCGGAACGCCCTGCCATTTGGCAACGCTTGCAAACGCTGCTGCCTGATTCTTTCTATCAACAGACAGCCAATGAAATCACTCTGGATCAGGTTATCGAATATGCCAATAAACTGATTAACAATCAGGTCACAGGCAGAACGGTAGTGAAGGTGAGGTGAAGGTGAAGGTGAAGGTGAAGGTGAAGGTGAAGGTGAAGGTGAAGGTGCGCTGATAAGACCAGTATTTAGCTGCTAAATGCCACGATATGTTTATAATGTCGGGCTTTATCGTCAAATTTACAAATCTAGTTATCAGAAAGAGATGACAAACCGTTGACATCGAGTTATCTTGGTCGATTGTTGACAGATTGCCGGAGATACCCGCACAATGGCAGACAAGTTTCGCATTTTACTCTTGAATGGCCCCAACCTGAACCTGTTGGGAACACGAGAGCCAGAGACCTACGGCAAGTTAACGCTCGATGACATCGTTAACAAACTGTCAAAAGAAGCTCACCAATCGGGAGTCGAATTATCCCATCTGCAATCCAATGCAGAATCTGAACTGATTGAGAGAATTCATTCGGCGCGGGGCAATACTGATTTTATTCTGATTAACCCTGCGGCATACACGCATACCAGTGTGGCACTACGCGATGCACTTCTGGCAGTGAATATCCCATTTATTGAGATTCATCTCTCCAATGTGCATGCCCGTGAGCCATTCCGCCACCACTCATATCTTTCCGATATTGCAGTAGGCGTGATCTGCGGGTTAGGTGCAGATGGTTATAGTTTCGCATTACAGGCAGCGGTCAACCGCTTGTCAACATCCAACTAATTATATAAGAGTACGGAATCACACTCATGGATATTCGTAAGATAAAAAAATTGATCGAGCTGGTTGAAGAATCTGGCATTTCTGAACTGGAAATTTCTGAAGGTGAAGAGTCAGTACGCATCAGCCGTACGACGGTAGCACCCGCGATGCCAATGACTCAACAATATATTTCTGCACCTGTTCATCAGCCGGTACAAACCGCTGCTCCGGCTGCGCCAGCCGTTGCTGACAAACCAGCAGAAATCAGCGGTCACATTGTCCGCTCCCCAATGGTTGGTACGTTCTACCGTTCACCAAGCCCAGATGCGAAACCTTTCATTGAAGTCGGCCAGCATGTCACTCAGGGCGAAACCCTGTGCATCGTCGAAGCCATGAAAATGATGAACCAGATCGAAGCGGATAAAACCGGCGTAGTGAAAGCGATTCTGGCTCAAGACGGTCAACCTGTTGAATTCGACGAGCCACTGGTCGTCATCGAATAACGAGGCGTCCCCATGCTTGAAAAAATTGTCATTGCTAACCGCGGTGAAATAGCACTGCGTATCCTGAGAGCCTGTAAGGAACTTGGGATCAAAACCGTTGCGGTACACTCTGCGGCAGACCGTGACCTGAAGCACGTCCTGCTGGCAGATGAAACCGTCTGCATCGGCCCTGCGGCATCAGCAAAAAGCTACCTGAACATTCCCGCCATTATTTCTGCGGCGGAAATCACTTGCGCACAGGCGATCCATCCCGGTTATGGCTTCCTGTCTGAAAACGCTGACTTTGCTGAGCAAGTTGAGCGTTCTGGCTTTATTTTCATTGGCCCGAAAGCGGATACTATCCGTTTGATGGGGGATAAAGTTTCCGCTATCAGCGCGATGAAAAAAGCCGGCGTGCCTTGCGTTCCCGGCTCTGATGGCCCATTAGGTGACGATGCCGAGAAAAACAGAACGATTGCAAACCGTATCGGCTATCCGGTGATCATCAAGGCATCGGGCGGCGGTGGCGGTCGTGGTATGCGCGTTGTACGCCGCGACAAAGATCTGGAACAATCCGTCGCCATGACCCGCGCAGAAGCGAAAGCGGCGTTCAACAACGACATGGTGTACATGGAGAAATTCCTTGAAAATCCACGTCACGTTGAAATTCAGGTCTTGGCTGATGGTCAGGGCAATGCACTCTATCTGGCTGAGCGTGACTGCTCCATGCAGCGCCGCCACCAGAAAGTGGTGGAAGAAGCGCCAGCACCGGGTATTTCTCCGGAACTGCGCCGCAGAATCGGTGAACGCTGTGCTAATGCCTGTATTGAAATCGGCTATCGCGGAGCGGGTACATTCGAATTCCTGTACGAAAACGGTGAATTCTACTTTATTGAGATGAATACCCGTATTCAGGTTGAGCATCCAGTGACTGAGATGATCACCGGCGTTGACCTGATCAAAGAACAGTTACGTATCGCCGCAGGTATGCCGCTGTCCATCAAACAGGAAGATATCGAAATCAAAGGTCACGCGATCGAATGCCGTATCAACGCAGAAGATCCGAAAACCTTCCTGCCAAGCCCGGGCAAAATCACCCATTTCCATTCACCGGGTGGCTTTGGTGTGCGTTGGGAATCCCATATCTATGCGGGATATACCGTACCGCCTTACTATGATTCCATGATCGGCAAATTGATAACTTACGGCGAAACCCGTGAAGTTGCCATTGCGCGTATGAAGAATGCACTGGCAGAGTTGATCATTGATGGCATCAAAACCAATATCGATCTGCAACTGGCGATCATGAATGACGAAAACTTCCAGAAAGGCGGAACCAATATCCACTATCTGGAAAAGAAACTGGGTCTGCATGAGAAATAAGGTTTTTTAACCCTCATTCAGAACAGATGAATTTGAGTGAATGAAATCCCATCTTTTTTACAGATGGGATTTTTTTATACTTTCAAGGAGGATATGGTTGAGTATTAATCTAATTCTTCCTATGTTGTATAAACAATATTGATATTCATTACAAGCGAGGCTGAATAATCGCACTAAATTCACTTAGTTGTTTTGATCACCACCCCTGAAAAGGGGGGGTTCCTTAAGAAAAATATAATAAATAAAAAATTAGCTCTTACTTGCGACAAACCATCAGGAAACGACGTGGCACCGAAGCAATATGAGTTTGACCAATGTTAAGAAGTACAACTTCCGCACGGTTTGGTGAAAAATTTGCTGACGTCCAGATCGGAAAACGCGGGTCATTAATATGATTAGCAGGCCAACCGTAATGAGTATAAAGAGAATAGTTGGCTTCCCCTAAATTTAAGATAGCCAAGTCTAGTGCCTCCATAACAGTCGGTAGACTTGCATTTAATTTATTCTGACAGTAGTCACTTGCTTCGCCCCAAGTCAGCATTGACCAGTATTCGTTGTTTCCATCAATATAAATTTGATATTCAGTCTCTGTGGCCAGCCGAGGACGATAGAAAGTATTTTTACCATCATTAACTTCTTCTGGCATATGCCCCCAATAATTAGCTTTATCCGTATCAGGGCTGGTAAGCACAGTAAAAATAACATCCTGTGTTTTAGTTTCAGTATTAACACCCGTACCTTCATTTACCGTTATCAAAACAGGTGTTTTCAGACCAATACTGCTTTTATCCGTAACCGTAATCATCAATTCACCATTTTGGTCGGTATAGCCTGTGTAAGTATCTCCGTTTTTGTAGGCCTTACCTGTTATTTCAAACTGTGCAGTAGGATCGACCAGATCCGTTTTATCTCTGCCAATGGCTTTCCCCAATTCAATCTTAATCGGCACTCCTCTTATGATACTGCCATCTTTCAGAGTCTTGATAGTGAGAATCATCGGTTCTTCTCTTCTCACTTTAGGTGCTTTCTTTCCATTACCTAAATCTTGCTCAGTGCTCACATTCCATGTCACATCAAGTGCCTCCGCGATCCCCAACACCATACCTTGCGCTCGTACAAGCCCACCGATTTTCCCTTTGCCATTCTTAGGGCGCACAGCTAAGGCAATAATTTTGCCTGCGTGTTTATCCGTCAGTTCAAAAGACTCGGGAACATGATCTTTCTTATCGATGACATCATTGGAAGTTTCTATCGCCTGAATGGTCGGATCATCCTCTCCAGGTTCATGTATTCCCCATACATAGAGGGAGTTATCATCCAGATGACCATTGTTATCATCAAAGGTATAAGTTGCCGTTATTTTCTTGCCTATCACCAATGGACCAATCATTTTAAGATCGGTAATAACAGGATCTTTATCTGGATCAATGGCGCCACCTTGAGGGGTTCCCCCACCAGAGTGATTTCCTTCCTCCCATTTCATACCGCTGCTGATCATTTTGATGTCGTCCGCTTTCACACCCCGAGCATTTTCAGCTTGAATCGAAAACTCGATAATCCGATGAACATCGTTAGCCTCCAGAAAATAATCTACTTCACTGATCTGTTCGGCTCTATCGGGGCCAGTACCTATCTTACAATCAGTACCATCAGGTGTGCCATCTAATTGCTTGCGACACCATGTGTACCCCGATTTATCCGTGATATCCCCTGTGCCAGCCTCAAAGATGTATTTAGCGGTCAGTGTTTTTCCCTTCTCCAGAATACCTTCCAACTTAAGCTCACTGATTGCCGGTTTGCCCTCTGGATCAAAAATGCTACCCTGTTTACCTCCCTTAGGAGTACTCGTTTTATTGCCATCCTGTTCGTTCATGCCGGTATCCACAGTACGAAGCAGACCCGCTATGTTTTCACCATTAATCGGTTTAACCGAAATCGCTAATATTTTACCGGCATCTTCTTTTTTCAGATCTCGCATCAATGTTCCCGTTTTTGCCTTACTATCCTTACTGTCGGTAGGAACGGATATCAACTGATCATCAGTAACCACAACATCCTTATCGTGCCACATATATTTTGAGCTATCCGTGTCATTACCACCATGACTATCAAACTGATAAGTGGCTGTCAGGTGTTTTTCAACTTCCAAATCACCACTCAGGGTCAGTCTCGTGATGACTGGGCCAGCATTTGGATCACTGACTCCTCCTTCACTATTACCGCCCGTCGTCTTGTTTCCCAATGCCCCTTTGCTCAAAGTGACTGTTTCTGGAGGGAAATGAACAACCTGTACTGCATTGGCTGCTAATACCGACAGTTCTAATACCTTACCCACTGCTGTTGGTGAAATGGTATATTCAAGCACCGTACCTTTATCCTTCACATTGCCTGACAGCATCAATCCATCCGCGTTTGTATGGACACTGGATAAGGTTTCAATATGTTTTGCTTCGGCAAGTGACGTCACTTTGTTTGCAGTCGTGTTTTCTTCTCCCCAGGCAAAGAAAGAATGGTCAGTGTCATTACCACCATTGGCATTAAACTGGTAAGTCGCATTGAGCTTTTGACCTTGTTCCATAATTCCAGTGACAGTGAGATCGCTAACTGTTGGGGCATTAATGGCATCAAACTGGATTCTCGTTTTATTTTTCAGTGGATTACCATCCACAGTTGTGGTGGCTTCCCAAGCCCCCGTGTTCGTTCCAGCCATAACGTTTACTTTGTAAGTTCCACTTCCCTCGGGCTCTTCTTTTACCTTACCAATGACAGGATTTGTTCCACTACCGCCTAATTCACTCCCCGTAAGTTTGATACTTCCCACTGCATTAGTGATAGGATTGCCATTCTTGTCTTTCAAATTCAGTGTCAGAATAGTTTGTTGTTTACCATCTGCCGCTAGTTCCTTGTTTTCCGGTACAAAACCTTTGTTTTCCGTATCAACGATATTTGCCAACGATTCCCCAATAGTCAGCGTTACAGAATGTTCCAGCTTTTTGCCATTGGCCGTTGGGGTAACAGTCACACTACCTTTTTTTTCTCCGCCAGTGACTTTCCATTCATAATGACCACTACCCGGAGGTACTTCTTGTGCCTGACTCATTTCCAGTCCTTTGCCTGCACCATGTAAACCGTGAGTATTAACATCAAGACTCAGGCTATCCGTTGCCCCCGTTATCGGATTACTGTCTTTATCCATCAGCTCCAATACCAACAGACTCGATTCCCCTAACGCCAGTTCCTCGCCCCCTATAACCTTAAGCTGCGAGTTTTTTGGGTCAATCAATGCTTCCAATGAAGCACCAAAATTAATAGTGCTTGGCTTTAATTTCTGACCATCCACAGTTGGCGTAATTTTCCATACACCATGCTTGGTGCCAGCAGTAGCAATCACTTCATAAATACCACTCCCTTCCGATACTTCTTTAATTTCTGCGCTCAGTTCAGGGTTTTTACCTTCGCCTTTTAGCCCGCTAAGTTCAGGTGTGAGTGTAATGTGATTCGCAGCACCGCTGATAGGCCTACCGCCCTTATCGATCAGCTTCAACCGGAACACAGTTTGAGCTTTTCCATCCGCCACCATTGATTGATTGAGCGGCTCAAAACCGGAATTTTTCAGGTCAACCGCCAAAGCGATCACCTGTATCTGTGTTTCAGCCTGTTCGGAAGCATTGCCCTGATTATCATAGGCAATGCCGGATAGGATGTAGGTATTGTTACCCTTGCTATAGTATGGTGGCAAAGTCAGTACATAACGCGCACCACCGCGAACCTGCTGAGTAACCACGCTTTTGAACAGTTGATGTGCTTGCCCATTAACCGGCTGAACGGCCAGATTTTCTGCCTGCTCCGGTGTATCCAGTTTCTCCAACTTACCACCAGCCGCCGCAAGTCTCGCCGTATCCCAGACAATCTCTTTCAGGCCATATTTGCTGCTGACATTGATATTCAACGGAAACACTTCACCGCCGTACCCACGAACCCGATCCTCCATCATCAGACGTATCAGATCTTTTTTACGATACTCCAAGACGATTTGATTATTACGATCAACCAAATCATAACGTCCTCCTTGCAGGGTACGTTTAAACGCCATCGCATCGGGATCAATCTGTTTTGACCACGGTGTGCCGAGTTCATAGTTCAGGCCAAGATTAAGTAAGGTTTCCCCTTTCCCTTGTGCACTCTGCTTGCGATCTACTCCCAGAGTCACCAACGGGATTGGGGTATAACTGGCGCCTACGGTAAAAACTGATGGGTTTTTCTGCCGATGCTCTTCGCTCAGCAGGCCAACCTCATTACCAAAATACTGCTCATAAACCAGCTTGCCTCCCAATTGTGGATAAGTGGGAAGATAACCTTCGGCACGCAAGTCAAACCCATTAGCCGGGCGTTCATCGTAATCTTGCAGTTTTTTCCCCGCTTTCCAGCCACTCGCCCGGAAATAGCCGTTTGCCCCGAATTTCATAAAATCACGGGCATATTCAGCACCAATACCAAGGCGGGTATGGTCACGGGTAATATCATGATCAAGAAAGGCGTTATAACCAAACATGCTGTTATCAAGGAAATGGCGCTGTCCTAAGCCAAAGTTAGTGGTGGTGCGGCTGTCAATGCGACGCAGACCAAACTGGGTAAAAACCATCTGTTTTTTGGTGTCGTACAGCGGCAACAACATATCGAACTGGCTGCCTTCCAGGTGCCCACGTTTATCCACATTGGCCTGTACCTTGACCGTACCATAACGTTGCAGCCAACTTTGCAATGCTTGATTGGCTTCACTCACAGCCAAGCCGTGTAACTGGTTTTTTACACTGTCCACGACATTACCATTTTTCAACATGCCCGCCGCACGGGAGGCCGCCCCCGCCAACCAACGTTCAGTGTCATCTCCCTGCTTCGTCCGTAAGTTATCAAGAGGACGACTTTCCTGTGCAACAATAGGCGAATTAGCAGCCATTACTGAAGAAGTAAACGCACCCGATATCGGGAAAACAACTTGGACCAGAATATTTATCCAGACTACCCATTTAATCCGGTAGCGCTGTTGATCTGTCCATTGCCTTCTGTATTCTTGTAGCATATTTAGCAACCCTTTTGATTAATACTATTGCTCTCAACTAATGTCACAAGCTGATAACATTCATGCCTGATTTTTATTTCTGATAGATGTTTAATTAAGGCAGATAAACAAGATCATTGTTTGCCGTCTATGATGTTCAAATTATTTAATTTGAAAAATAAAAGCCTAATTCGATTACCTATATAA
>NZ_LFCV01000070.1 GCF_001037465.1 Xenorhabdus khoisanae | reverse complement strand
TGACCAGTCATCAGCCCATTTAGGGCCAAACAGGCCGTTTAATTTGGCGGTAGAGCGATAGGTACGGGTCAGGGTTATCGGCAATAATCCGGGGATAGCAATGACAGGCCAGACTTGCAGGAAGTCACCCGTTGCCATATCAACAGGGTCACCTTCTGTTTTGGCTTTATTGCTATTTTGCCCTTCTTTGTTGCTTGACTGGTTGTCAACGGTATCCGTCTCCGTTTTCTTGGGAGTTTCAGGCGCATCGTGGGTTTCTTGAGATTTGCCTTTGATTTTTGCTCCTTTTTTGGCAGCAGCCTTGCCAAGTCCAAGAAGACCTGTCGCTAAAGAAGCCCCTTCGTATATTAAAGCACCACCTTTCTCGGCATCGCTTTTCATTTCCATCTTAATCGCATCAGCATTAACCATATCAACGGCCTTTTGCTGAAGATCAGCAATTCCGACAGGAGCGATGCCCATATATCCTAATGCCTGTTCGGCTGCAACGGCGGGAGTCGTTGCGACTATAATCGCACCTTTTCCGAGCAATTCGCCCATTTCAGGCACGGTATTCCAGAGCGCTTTTCCAGCTCCGACAGCGGCTGCTCCCGGGTTATCCCAGGCTGCCTCCAGATTATGTTTACTCTCATCAGCCCACTTTTTGATGTCATCGCCGGTTTCCTGAAACCAGTCAACAGTTTTATCCCACATGCCTTTTTCCGCCGGAGCTTCAGGTTTAACAGCAGGATTGGCTTCAAGAGGCGTATTTTGTGCCACACCGGCTTGCCCGACAATACTGCCTATCGTGTTGCCCTCACCGGTTGGGCTATCGTTCCTTGGCTTTTGAGGCAACGCGTCATTGGGCTTGGGGTGACCGTCGTCGTCTTCTTTCTCTTCTTCCCATTCTTTCTTTGGAAATTCACCACTTTTAAATTTTTCAACGGTATCTTGAGCCGTTTTCTTAAAAGCCTTAGCTTCGAAGTCAGCGTCTAACTGATTATAGTCAACGTCTAATACTGGGTCGTCTCCGTAATCGCCGTAAAAACGAGAGCTTTGCCGATATAACGTATCTGCATTGCTGAGTGCTTTCTCCGCCTCAGCCGGTGTGCGAATGTTAAATTCTTTACAATATTCTTCGGCTCTAACAGCATCGCTATCTGGTGTGACGAGCATCTTATCTGACATGGCTCCCTCCTTATGCCCCATTCATCCAAAACTTATCCCCGTGGCGCAGCACCAGCTTATTGCCGGCGCGTACGGTGCGGGTGTGCTCCTGCGGGTGGCATTTGCCGCCCACCGTGCCGCTTTTGACGCCATTCGCTACACCGGGTTGATCTCCTATGGTTTGCGGTACAAAACTCTGGGCAAACACCACCACCGGCTGGCCATTGGCACGGACGGTTTTTTCCGGCGCCGAGCTGTCTGCCAGTTTCGCCACGACCGGGTACGGGATCGGCGGGGTGGAAGATCCCATCGGGGTTTTGCACACGTCCGGTAGCATGCCGACAATCATCCAGGTGCCCGCAGTACGGGCGATGTAGTTATCAGCCATCCTTTTTCTCCTCTTCCAGCGGTGCCAGTTTGAGTAACGGTGCCTCCGGGTTGATTTCAAACCGGGCTTCGGCGACCCGTACGGGCAGGGAGGCTTTGAAGCTCAGACGGCAGGTCATATGCAGGGTTCTGGCTTCGCTGTCGATAATGAGCGTGTCGAGACGCATGGGGACGGGCAGCAATATGCCGTTGTGCATCCGCAGCAGAATAAACGGGCGATGCCCCGGCAGGTTGACATGCAGGTCACTGTGGGGCGTCAGGCCGCTCAGGGTGAGGGTAATATCGGTTTCCGGCCAGTCAATTTGTTGGTCAGCCGGTGCCCCGTTCCAGTAACCGAAGTCAAAATCTTTCGGCAGGTAAGGGTGGCGATGTGCCAGCCAGTCGGCATCGTAAGTGCCAGCAAGCTGACGGCGGGGCAACCACGGGCGGCCGATAAACCCCATGCCCTGTGGCTGACAGGCAGGGGTATCGGGAGATAACGTTCCGGTCAGTTGCTCCGCAAAATGCGGCGCGGTAAATGGCGCATCCGGCCGGGTAATGCGCGGTGCGGGGTAGTGGATGAGTTGTTTGGCCTGTGCATACCACGGTGTGATAAACCCCATTCCCAGCGGATTGCTTTCACAGGTGGCATGCGCAATCGGGGCATTTTCCCCGTCCGGGTGCTGCTGGCGCTGTTCTGAGGTTAGCCGGTCGCTATCTTTAATACGCTGGCTTGCTTTATCATTTGCGTAGATTTTGCACTCGCCGCCAAAGGCGTAGCGGTAATCCAGCGGCAGCGTGGTAAAGGGTTTGGACTCAGTTAGTTGCCAGTTACCACTGGCATCACGGATAAACTCCCGTTCGCCGGTCACGGTCAGTGTTTTGTCGAGCAGGGTTTGTCCCTGCTTGCTCTGTACCTGTAATCGGACGGGGAATTCGGTACAGGGCTGACCTTCCGGCGCATAGGCTGTGCCGTTGACAATCACGTCACAGCGCGGTTTAAACGGCGCAAGGTCACTCTCCTGCAACACCTGCGAGGCATTCATCTGCCCACGGTATTCATCCTGTAAGCATAAGGGCGGCGCGGGCAGTAATTCGGCGATATATCCCCCCTGTCCGGCAGGCATCAGCTGGTAGCCGAGCTTCATGACCGCGACGTGATGCTCGGTATCGTCGACATCGAACATTGAGTAGTTCATCACCGCGAAGGGGGTCAGGTTACGAAATTCCATCTCAAGTCTGTCCTTGTTAGTTCAGGTCGATATCTTTACCGCTGATTTGTACCGGGCCACTGGCCTCAAATTTGAATTCACTGCCCTTAATGGTGATTTTGCCGGTGCTGTCCATGCGCAGAACGCTGGCACCGCATTTCAGCTCAATCACATCCCCGGCATTGATGGACAAAGTATTGCCGACCGCAATCGATTTATGGCTGCCAACCTGCTCAGTCTGGCTGGCGCCGACGGTGGTGTTCATGCTGGCGCCGACGGTCAGTGCGTAGACCATGCCGATGGTTTCTGTGCTGGTGAATCTCACCATTTCGTTTTTGTGGGCATTGACCTTGATGTCCTGATTCTTCTCCACGGTTTCGCTGTGGTTCGCCAGTACATGGGTATCACGGTTATTGAGTACCTTGGTGTTCATGTCCTTCTGGGCGTGCAGTGACAGGCGTTCACTGCCTTTGGCATCCTCAAACAGCAGTTCGTTGTAGCCCTGTCCCTTGTGGGTTTTGGAGCGGAATGCCATCTGGGTTTTGCTGCCCGGCAAGGCACCCGGGGGGATATTGCTGGCATGGTAGGTACGCCCGGTGACGATGGGCTGGTCGGGGTCGCCGTGCAGAAAATCCACCACCACTTCCTGTCCGATACGGGGAATGGCGAGCATGCCCCAGCCCTGACCGGCCCACGGCTGGCTGACCCGTATCCAGCAGGAGCTTTGGTCATCGCTCTTACCGTAACGGTCCCATGGGAATTGCAGGCGCACCCGCCCGTACTGGTCACAGAAAATCTCCTCCCCCGCCGGGCCGACGACTTTGGCAATTTGCGGCCCATCAATCACCGGTTTGGGCAACGGTGCCGGACGCCAGTTCTGATTCTGGCGGATGAAGTGGAAATTGCTGTGCAATGTGGTCCCCGAGCCTGAGCTGGCCGTTTCCAGTGCCTGTGGCTGGCTGCCGCTGTGACTGGCTGCCACGGTCTGCCATGACTGATTCAGGTCTGCCCGGGGATGGTTATCGAGAATGAACAGTTTACCCGGTTGCAGGGCGATGGCATGGCCGCTGCCCTGTCCGGTCACGGCATCGCTGCGCAGTGCCTCCAGCCGGTAGCGGGTAAAATCCTTGCCATGCGCCTCGTCTTTGAAGCGGCCCGGATAATCATAATGTTCGTAGTACAGCTGTTGCAGGTTTTCATCCCGCATTTGCTGCTGGAATTCTGCCGGCCACGCCGGGTTCTTGAAGGTGTAATCCTTCAGCTGCACCTGAGCCGGACGTACCTGTGCGCTGCTGGTCAGGCTGCTGACCGCCGGTTCGCCCAGCGTGCTGGCCTCACCCGGCTGATAGGGCAGGCGGATGCCCGGCGGCACTGAACCGCAGTCGTCAGCGAACACCAGCGTGTTACGCCCGTTACTGCATTCGAAGAAGTAGAAAATCCCCTCTTCTGCCGTCAGCCGTTGTAGGAAATTGAAGTCGCTTTCTTGATACTGCACACAAAATTCGCGCTCTGGGTGTGGGTGGCGCAATCGGAATTCCACGTCACGGATGCTGTGCTCTTTGAGGATTTTGGTGATGATATTGGCGATGTTGAGCTGCTGGAAGATACGCGAGTTCTGCCGCAGAGTCGTGCGCCACAGGTCAGGGCGGATGCTCATCCGGTAGGTGGTTTGGTGCAGGCCGGTATTGCCCTGCTCAAAACGGGTAACGATGCCGGTGACGCTGCGCTGTTCGATACCGTTCAACAGAATAGTCAGTGTGGCCGTGCGGTCAAGCACCAGCGGGAAGTCAATGGCGGAGTCGGCACTCGCCAGCCCCACTTCCAGCGTAAAGGGGCGCGAGAAGTGTTCGCTCAGGCTGAAGTCGGTGAGAACAAAGGTCTGTGCCGGTAACGCGCCTGCCGTCAGGGTGAACAACAGGCCGCTGGGATCAGCTCCGCCGCCGCCCAGCCCCAGTTTTTGGCCCAGTTGTTGCTGTGCTTTCACCGCCCCCAGCTGACCTGCGGCGGCTTTGGTTGCCAATCCCGGCCCACCGAGGGCTTTGCCCGCATCACCGGCAAAACCACCGCCGGGGATCAGGCTGCCGGCACCACCAGCAGCCTTGCTTATACCGCCGGGCTGCCCGACAGTACCGGCTATCCCTTTGATGCTGCCGAGGCTGGCAGCAGCGTTACTGCCCGCGCCTGTCAACAATCCTTTGGCCTGTTTCGCCATCTGCGTAGTTTGCTGTCCTTGTTCCAACAGCGCTTTTCCTTTCTTCAATTTTGTGAGGTGCTTTTTCACTGACATATATTCTGTCTCCCTGAGATGATGGAATGTTATGAAATAGGCTATCCTGCCTGATAACAACACAGGTCATAACATTCGGGCACAAGATTTAAATTTAACTCACATTGTCTCCGACAAATTGGTTAATTAAGGCCGCAATACGTTGTTTTACGATAATTTGAAGGGACTTCGTTGTCCGAATATATCGGCTGATCCGTGATAAATAAAATGGGGGGAATAATAAATAACGGATGGGTAAAGGCCAAATTAAATCAAGTGAAATAAAAAACGGCATCTGACAATTACAGTGTAAAAAGTTAAAATGATTGCCGATTAAGTGTTAAACCCCGCTATTTTTCTAATTAATGGAGTTTAAATCTGGTTGTGTTTGGGGCTGATTTTATTTATATGTTTGATTAATAATTAAAATATTACATTTGATTTTTAAAAAAGCATGATCATTTTTGATATGTGAAATTCGTCACATATTAATCATTAGCAAAACGATATTTGTGCATAATCACTAACTTAAATTAATCTTTTCATTATTGAAATGCTTATCGAATATTTTCTTCTGTAAAGATGAATTAATTATTCATTCTCTAAAAGAGATAAATGCACTAATAAAGGGATTATTATTAATACTGATGAAATATGACTTAGGGATATGCGTATCATTTTATATCATTCTACCAACACACATATCCCACCATTAAGATCAGTCAGCCAAATCAACCTGCTGATTGTCAATCAGTCGTGTTTGACCTAACCATGCAGCCATAAGGATCACGGCTTTTTTGCTTTGTGCTGTCAATGGAGCCAGGTTTTCTGCATCGCGGATAAACAATTCATCAGGCATAAAGCCTTCTTCCCGTAAATGCGCAGAAGTTAATTCAATCAGGCGCTCTGTATCCCGTTCTCCATTTCTTAAGCGTTCCGCTATACATTGCATGACCTTATTCAGCAACGGTGCAATTTTTTTCTCTTCAGCAGACAAGAGGTTATTACGTGAACTCAGAGCCAATCCATTTTTATCACGGATAATAGGCACGGATACCAATGTAATGTCGTAAGCCATATCTGCAATCATTTTGCGGATAATCTGCAATTGCTGAAAATCTTTTTCGCCAAAATAAACCAGATCGGGTTGGATTAAATTAAACAGCTTGCTGACAACGGTTGTAACGCCACGAAAATGCCCCGGACGGCTGGCACCTTCAAGCATATGAGATAGCTCTGGCACTTCGACAAATGTTTGCTTACTGTTTAAACCGTTCGGGTACATTTCGCCAACGCTGGGGGCAAAGACTAATTCAACATTGCGACGGCTTAGTTTCTCGCAATCTTCTTGCAAAGTCCGGGGATAATTGATCAGATCATCTTCCCGGTCAAATTGCATCGGATTGACGAAAATACTGACAATAACAACATCAGCCTGCGCTTTGGCGCTCTCAACCAATGCCATGTGGCCATCGTGCAGATTTCCCATCGTAGGGACAAAAGCAATACGCTTACCAGCTTGACGCCAACGGCGGATCTCACGGCGTAAAATTGGGATCGTTTCTATAATCAGCATTGCTGTACTCCTTTAATTAGCAGTCATGCTGGGGAATAATCAATTGAATGAGTGCGCTTGATCAGGATAGGCACCGCTTTCTACCTGTTCTTTATACAGGCGGATAGCATCCCTGACATTGCCAGTTTCTTTGAGAAAGTCTTTGGCAAATTTAGGTGGTCTTGCGGTAATGCCCAAGGCATCGTGCATAACCAGAATTTGGGCATCTGTACCATTACCGGCACCGATTCCAACCACTGGGATTGTGGTGAGCTGGTCGGTAATTTGACGTGCAAGCGCGGCAGGAACGCATTCTAACAACAGTATTTGCATGCCAGCATCTTTTAGGGCGACAGCATCGGTCATTAATTGATTTGCGGATGATTCATCACGACCCTGAACTTTATACCCGCCAAGGATATTAACGGATTGCGGCATTAAGCCTAAATGGATACAGATAGGAACAGAACGCTCAGTCAGCATTCTCACAGTATCACAGAGCCAGCTTCCACCTTCAATTTTGACCATGTTGGCACCGGCACGCATGAGCTTGGCTGCATTCTCACAAGCTTGCTCTGGTGTGGCGTAACTCATGAATGGCATATCTGTAATTAAGAAGGAATCCGGTGCTCCAGTGCGAACGCAACGAGTATGGTAAATGACATCTTCCATTGTGACGGGTAAGGTAGAATCGAATCCCTGCACAGTCATACCCAATGAATCACCAATCAGCATGACATTGATGCCTTGTTCGGCGAAAAGGTGGGCGAAACTGGCATCGTAAGCTGTGATAGTTGCGAACTTACGTTTTTCTTTTTTTAACTGACGCAGGTCAGCCAGGGTGGTTGGTTTCATTATTATCTCCTGAATAGTTATACCCACTATCTTTCATGTTGCGGTCGTAGTTGCAACCTGAAATCCATCAGGTATAGGGCCTATCCCATTGGCTTGTTAAAAAAGCACCCAATAGGATAAACCCTGATTATCCAGAAATCGGCCACGGCTGTATGAGATGTTGAATTACAAAATATGCGAGCTATAACCAAAGCATCAGGCCATTTTCTGGAACTTTTTGTAATCGTTCTGCCAGTGTTTCTCCATCGGGGAATACAAGATCCGGTGCAATTTCTGCAAGCGGATAAAGCATAAATTCGCGCTGTTTTAGACCATAGTGGGGAACAGTCAGGCGTTCAGTATTAATCATATGATCACCAAACAGCATGATATCCAGATCGAGTGTTCTTGGCCCCCAACGTTCATCTTTGCGAACACGGCCTTGCGCCAGTTCGATTGCCTGAGTGTGATCAAGCAAAGTTTCTGGTGGCAATTGAGTTTCTAATGCGACAGCAAGGTTGAGATAATCAGGCTGATCCTGTGGCCCCATTGGTTTAGTCCGATAACAAGATGATCGAACAACAAAAGTGGTATCAGGGATATTTTTCAAAGCAGCAAGTGCATTATCAACTTGCTGCAAAGGATCGGCCAAATTACTGCCAATGGCAATATAAACCCGGGTCATATTAACCGTTGTTCCTGTTTTGACGAGTGTGCCCACCACGGCGGGGACGTGTCCGACGACGAAGGGGTTCATTACCCAGTTCTGATATCATTCCACGCTGCTGCGAAGGTGTTGACTGTTGGAAGTCAGTCCACCACAGTACCAGCTCTCTCAGTTCGTGGCGTGACTCAATACTGGCACGTAACTCCAGTAAATCATATGCAGCACGGAACTTAGGATGCTCCATCAGTTTATTCGCGCGCTTTCCTTGACGACGCGGCAAGCGAAGCTGAAGTAACCAGATATCCCGCATGGTCGTGGTGTGTCGCTTCGGAATGGCAATCGAGTGGCACTGCTCATCAAGAATGTCATTCATTGCCAGTGCGAAAGCATCGTAATACTGTAATCCGCCTTCCTGTGACAGTTTTTCCGCATGTTCGAGCAATGGATACCAAAGCATGGCAGCGAATAAGAACGCAGGGTTAACCCGCTTGTCATTCTGTAAGCGGTAATCGGTATTTTTCAGTACTTGTGCCAACAGTTTTTCCATAGGAGAATCAGCGCGTTGGGTGAAACAGCGTTGAATCATGGGGAATAATGGTTGGAACAGATGATATTCACGCAGCAATTTATAGGTGTTGTAACCTTGCCCCGACTGTAACAGTTTCAGTGATTCTTCGAACAGGCGTGCTGACGGAATGTCTTGCAACAGAAACGCAAGGCGTGGGATCGGTTCGGCGGTGGCTGGCTCAATGGTCATGTCCAGTTTGCTGGCAAAACGAACGGCCCGCAGCATACGTACAGGATCTTCCCGATAGCGCGTTTCTGGGTCACCAATCAGGCGGATAATGCCTGAGTTGAGATCTGCCATGCCGCCGACATAATCCCGCAGTGCAAAATCATCAATGCCATAATAGAGACTATTGATCGTGAAATCGCGCCGTGCTGCGTCTTCTTCAACTGAACCAAAGATATTATCACGCAGTAACATGCCGCTCTGGGCTTTATGTGACTGGTTCCGGTCATTGCTTTCAATTTGCTCATGTGGCCCGCGGAAGGTAGCAACTTCAATGACATCCGGCCCAAACATAATATGGGCAAGGCGAAAGCGGCGGCCAACAAGACGACAATTGCGGAACAATTTACGCACCTGCTCTGGTGTGGCGTTGGTGGCTATATCGAAATCTTTGGGCTGCTTGTGCAGCAATAGATCACGAACTCCACCGCCGACCAGATAGGCTTCAAAACCTGACTTATTCAGGCGATACAGAACCTTCAGGGCATTATCACTAATGTCTTTACGTGAAATCGGATGTTGCTCCCGGGGGATCACCGTAATCGGGGAGTCCGAAGGTTTTGCCTTTGCGGGGTTTTTCCTCATTTTGTCGTTGTCGGCATGTGATGAAGATGAATGATTTCCTCTGCGACGTTTACGCAGAGAACTGCTCTCTGTTTGAGCAGAATGGTCAGATACGGTGGCTGGCCTTTCACTGACTGCCTGTGTGTCGCGTTTTACCCTGTTATCGCGGATCAGTAAATTACGGCAGAAAGTTGCTACTCGGTTAAAAATGGGACACCTCGATAGTGACTAATCAATAAAAACAAAAAATAACCGCCAATCATAACTTACTGGACATTTTTTGAGAATGCTTACAGCGTTAATAGCAACACTTTATTTAAATTGGCAATAGGTTATGTTTTTTGGCGAAATCGCGTTTATATTCCAACTGTCGATAGCCTGCTGTAGCAGTTGTTCTGTAGTGAGATCCTGCCAGCCTACGATAATTGGTTGATTCAAAAATGATAACGCATCAATAAGCAACGGCCTTGGATCACTCAGAGGGATCGGTTGGGCATGATTCTGCTTAGAAAGCTTATTTCCTTCTCGATTTAACACGAGAGGTAAATGTACATAATCCGGCGTCTTAAAATTCAAGTGCTGATACAGAGATAGTTGGCGAACCGTTGGTTCAATTAAATCTGCCCCTCTGACAATTTCAGTGATGCCCTGATAGTTATCATCAATAACAACGACAAGATTATAGGCGAATAACCCATCTTTGCGATGAATAATGAAATCTTCTTCCGCCATTGCCGTAGACACGGTGATATGCCCTTGCAATTTATCGCAAAAACCATTAACTGGATGGTGTTGTTTCAGGCGAATTGCAGCATTATGGCTTGATAAGCATAAGTGACGACAGTGTTTATCATAAAAACCGCCCAGTTGCTGAATGCGCTGGCGGGTACAGGTACAGCAATAGCTATTTCCCTGCTGTTTTAACTGATCGAGGATGGCACGATAGGCTTCATGGCGCTGGGATTGATAAAGAACGTCGTCATCCCAGCAAAGGCCATAATGCTCTAGGGCTTTCAATATCCGGTTGGCGGCTCCAGGTACTTCCCGCGGGGGATCTATGTCGTCAATACGCATCAGCCATTTCCCATGACAGGCACGTGCTTGCAGATAACTGCCCAGTGCAGTCACTAGGGAACCGAAATGGAGATCGCCGGAAGGTGACGGAGCGAAACGCCCAATATATAACGAGGAATGTTCAGATTGAATCATATCAGGATCAATGTAGGGGAATACGGCGCTGTTCAGCGCCGTACTTAACCCCATTTTGTTAGCCAGCCATTTGCTTTTCGCGAATTTCAGCCAACGTCTTACAGTCAATACATAAATCGGCTGTTGGGCGAGCTTCTAAACGGCGGATGCCGATTTCAACCCCACAGGATTCACAATAGCCGAAGTCGTCCTCTTCGACTTTTTTCAGCGTTTTCTCGATCTTTTTGATCAACTTACGCTCACGATCCCGATTACGTAATTCAAGACTGAACTCTTCTTCTTGCGCCGCACGGTCAACTGGATCAGGGAAGTTTGCTGCCTCATCTTGCATATGAGATACAGTACGGTCTACTTCATCCCTGAGTTGATTGCGCCATGCTTCCAGAATCAGCTTGAAATGCTCTAACTGGGCATCGTTCATGTATTCTTCGCCTGGCTTTTCCTGGTAAGGTTCTACCCCAGCGATGGCGAGAATGCTTAAGGACGAGGTTTTACGTTTTTGCCCTTCTTGCATAATGCTTCTCCTTACACACGCACTATCAAACGGCCCCCCAACAGCAGGGGGGAAAAAAATAGGCCGCTATAAATAGCAGATGACTGCGAGGTTGGCAATTGTTCCTGCCATTAGTTTTGCAATGCTGTGAAGGCAGACATGTTTACTGCTTAAATATATCGCAAAACTAACCTCGTTCGCATGATTTGTTTACAAATTATCCCATTGATAAAAAAGGCAATTTGTTACTTAGTATCATCCTGGTTTCTGTCATACTGGCCTTGTAACAAATAACTTCGACCCCTGAATTACATGCTTGTTCCAAAAGATAAGCATAATCATGGTCAATATGTTTTGCTGCCGCAACCTGACTGATCCCAGAATGTAAAACAGCAAATAACAGGACAGCACGCTGACCTTGTTGTGCTATCAATGATAGCTCACGTAAATGTTTTTGCCCGCGAATTGTTACCGCATCGGGAAAATAACCATAATTTTCCTGTAACAATGTCACTGACTTGACTTCAATATAACAATTAACTCGTTGTTTTGATTGTAACAATAAATCTATACGGCTTTTCTCTTTTCCATAATTCACTTCACGGCTGATTTGCTCATAACCAGATAATTCCGAAATGACGTTTTTTTCAATGGCCTGATAGACCAAATCATTGGCTCTGAGGGTATTGACACAAATCCAGTGCCCATTTTGAGTCTGCGTCAACTCCCAGCTATTCGGGTATTTGCGTTTGGGATTATCAGATGTGGAATACCAGACAGTATCTCCCGGCGTAGCACAACCTGTCATTGCACCCGTATTAGCACAGTGTATGGTAAGTGTTTCTCCTTCTGGTGTAAGAACATCCGCCAGAAAGCGTTTATAACGGCGGATTAAAGTAGCAGGCTTTAGGGGAGGTGAAAATTCCATAAACTTTCCTTCATAACCCGTGATTAACAATCTCAGTAACCTGAAATTCGATGAAATAAAATCAAAGATGCTAATGCTACAATGGCATCTGTTGAAAGTTAATCCATTATGGTGATCCTTTGTTATTACCCATTTATGACGTTGTAGAATCCGTCATTGCTAAATTGCAAACGTCGAAACAAGTGCTGCTACATGCACCCACAGGGGCAGGAAAATCGACCGGATTACCATTGGCGATTTTGAATCAAGCATCATTGGCAGGTCGCATTATTATGCTGGAACCTCGGCGTATTGCCGCGCGTAGCGTGGCTGAACGTCTTGCTGAGCAATTGAATGAACCTGTTGGTATGACCGTGGGCTATCGGATGCGCTCTGAAACTAAAGTCAGCGTTTCGACACGTCTTGAAGTGGTGACAGAAGGGATTCTAACACGCATGCTCCAGCAAGATCCTGAATTGAGCGGTGTTTCTCTCGTCATTCTTGATGAATTTCATGAACGTAGTTTGCAGGCGGATTTGGCGCTGGCGTTGTTGCTTGATGTACAGGAAGGATTGCGGGATGACTTGCGTATTTTGGTGATGTCTGCAACGTTGGATAATCAGCGTCTTTCTTCCCTATTGCCGGATGCGCCAGTGATTGTATCAGAAGGGCGTAGCTATCCGGTTGTAAGATTTTATCATCCGCTTCCTTCTCATCAACCTTTCGAACAGTCAGTCGCGTCGGCGGTGTTGCGTTTATTACAGCAGGAGACGGGATCACTATTACTGTTTCTGCCCGGTATCGGTGAAATTCAGCGTGTATTTTCTCAGTTGGAAGGAAAGGTCAGCGACGATACATTATTGTGTCCATTGTATGGCGCGTTGTCGTTGTCAGATCAGCGTAAGGCGATAGCGCCAGCGCCAATGGGGATGCGTAAAGTCGTGTTGGCGACCAATATTGCAGAAACGAGTTTGACGATTGAAGGCATCCGGCTGGTGGTAGATAGTGGCCTTGAACGTACCAGTCGGTTTGAGCCAAAAAGTGGCTTGACACGTTTAATCACCCAGCGCATCAGTCAGGCATCAATGGTTCAGCGGGCAGGGCGCGCCGGACGATTGGAATCAGGCGTTTGTTGGCATCTGTTCAGTCAGGATCAGGCAGAAAGGGCGGCGGAACACAGTGAACCGGAAATCCTGCATTCAGATCTCAGCAGTCTGTTGCTCTCCTTATTACAGTGGGGATGCCGTGACAGTTGCCAGCTCCAGTGGTTGGATAATCCTCCACAACCTGTATTGGCTGTTGCAGAGTCGCTGTTATTGCGATTGGGGGCATTGGATGAACATCAACAATTGACAGCCCGTGGCTGGCAGATGGCGGAATCCGGTAGCGAGCCGCGTTTGGCGGCGATTCTATGTTCGGGTAAAGAACGTGTGGGTAAAGAACGTGCAGAAAAGGAACAAGACAGTTCGGCATTGGCAACCGCAGCAAAACTGGTCGCGATTCTGGAAGAACCTCCTCGCCGTGGACAACCTGATATTACTTATTGGATGACATCAAATCAGCGCCATTGGCAGCAACGGGCTAACCAGCTTATCAGGAATCTTGTGGGCAAGAATGGAAAGCGGGGTGTTGGGAACCAAACAGAGAACATTTGCCTTGATGTTATCCCTGAATTATTGGTACAGGGGTTTCCTGACAGGATCGCCAAAAACCGTGATAACCTTGGGCGTTTTCAGCTCGCTAATGGCTTGGGTGTCGCGCTGGAACGTGAGGAACCACTTTCGGGAGAAGAGTGGTTGGTTGTTCCATCGTTGCAGCAACTTAATACGCCTGATGCCAGAGTATCACTTGCCTGCCCTTTAGATATCGAACATACCTTACGACAATCTCCGCTTCTGTTTACTGAACATACAGCCGTGGAGTGGGATGATAACAAAGGCTCATTGCGGGCATGGAAGCGTTTGCAATGTGGGCGTTTAGTTGTCAAAGCTCAGCCTCTGGCAAAACCTTCAGAATCGGAATTACAAGAAGCCTTGCTGAATTGGGTTCGGCAGGAAGGTTTGTCAGCGTTGAATTGGTCACAGGAAGCGTTGCAATTGCGTATTCGTTTGCAAAGGGCAACCGAATGGCTGCCGGAAGTAGAGTGGCCGGCTGTTGACGATGAATCCTTGCTAAGTACCCTTGAGCACTGGTTGCTGCCTGTGTTGGGCGGCGTTGGTGATTTGAAAGGGCTGCGTCAGATTGAACTTTCATCTTGTCTGATGAGTTTGCTTGATTGGCAGCAACGGCAAATACTGGATAATGAATTGCCTACTAATTACACTGTGCCAACTGGGAGCAGGATCGCTATCCAATATTTTAACGATAAGCCGCCCGTACTGTCAGTCAGAATGCAAGAAATGTACGGGGAGCAGCAAAATCCGGTATTGGCGAAAGGGAGAATTCCGGTTGTGATTGAATTGTTATCTCCTGCCCATCGTCCATTACAGATCACGCAGGATCTCGCTGCATTCTGGCAGGGAGCTTACCGTGAAGTACAAAAAGAGATGAAAGGGCGTTATCCCAAACACTTATGGCCAGATGATCCTGCCAACACGGCGCCGACGAGGCGCGTGAAAAAATATATGTGATTACTTTTAATTCATATTCCGGCATTGAATAAACATTGGAGAATTCGGTATGTCTGATGATGATCGTCAGCCAATCGGACGCAAGGGCAAAAAATCGGGGCCTCGTCGCGGGCGCGCATCAAAAAAACGCGATCAGCGGGATAACTATGATGATTATGAAGATGATGATTTTGACGACGATGAGGATGAAGTCATGACTAAAAAAGGGAAGAATTCCCGACCATCCAAGGCCCGCCCCCCTAAAAATAGAGGGAACTGGTTTTTGTGGCTGCTGTTAAAAGTCTTTATTGTGTTGGCAGTATTGTTTGTTATTTATGGTTTTTATCTGGATAACAAAATGCGCCAGCGTATCGACGGTAAAGTTTGGGATTTACCCGCCGCAGTGTATGGACGGATGGTTAACCTCGAACCCGGCATGAATTACAGTAAGGATGAAATGATCCGTTTACTGGAGGGGATGCAGTATCGGAAAGTGACCAGAATCACCCGTGCAGGTGAGTTCATTGTCAAGGGTAATAGCATTGAGATGCTACGTCGTCCATTTGATTTCCCTGATGGTCAGGAAGGACAAATTGAAGCTCGATTGACCTTCGATAATAATCGTCTTTCCAGCATTCAAAACATGGAAAATCAACGTCAGTTTGGTTTTTTCCGCCTTGATCCGAAATTGATCACAATGATGCAATCGCCGAATGGCGAGCAGCGTCTGTTTATTCCGCGTCAGGACTTTCCTAAATCATTGGTTGAGGCGTTACTGGAAACAGAAGATCGTTATTTCTATGAACATGACGGAGTCAGGCCGCTTTCCATTGCCCGTGCCGTATTGGCTAACTTAATGGCGGGGCGCACGGTTCAAGGGGGAAGTACCCTGACGCAGCAACTGGTGAAAAACCTGTTTCTTTCCAATGCACGTACCTTGAGCCGTAAAGTGAATGAAGCCTACATGGCGTTATTGATGGATGCCCGTTACAGTAAGGATCGCATCCTTGAACTGTACCTGAACGAAGTCTTTCTGGGGCAAAGTGGTGACGAGCAAATCCATGGTTTCCCTCTGGCGAGCCAGTACTATTTTGGGCGTCCGATCGGGGAACTGTCTTTGGATCAGCAGGCGTTGCTGGTGGGCATGGTCAAAGGGGCATCTTTGTATAACCCGTGGCGCAATCCCCAAGTGGCACTGGAACGCCGTAATGTCGTGTTAAAAATTCTTCAGAGCCGCAACGTTATCTCTCAGCAACAATATGATGAATTGAGCGCCCGCCCATTGGGTGTGAAGCTGAAAAATGAGGGAATTACACCACAACCTGCTTTTATGCAGTTAGTGCGTCAGGAACTACAGGAAAAGTTAGGCGATAAAGTTAATGACTTATCGGGTGTGAAAATCTTTACCACTTTAGATCCGGTTGCACAGTTTGCGGCGGAAAAATCGGTGGAAGAAGGTGTTGTTGCTTTGCGGGCCGCCCGTGGAATTAAGGGTCTGGAAGGAGCGATGGTTGTCGTTGACCGTTTCAGTGGCGAAGTTCGTGCAATGGTGGGCGGCTCCCAACCGCAATATGCCGGATTTAACCGCGCATTGAATGCCCGTCGTTTGATCGGTTCTCTTGCCAAACCAGCAACTTATCTGACGGCATTGAGTCAGCCGGATAAATATCGCCTGAATACTTGGCTGGCAGATGAACCTATCTCTGTCCCTCAGACCGGGGGAAAACCTTGGGAGCCGAAGAACTTTAGCCGTACTTTTAGCGGGCGCGTTATGATCATAGATGCGTTGTCGCGCTCGATGAACGTTCCGACGGTTAACCTGGGGCTGGATGTTGGGTTGGATCGCATTACCAGTACCTTAATCTCCTTGGGAATTCCTGCGAAAGAGATTAAACAGGTTCCCGCCATGTTATTAGGTGCGATTGAGTTGACGCCAATGGAAATGGCGCAAGAGTTCCAGACCATTGCCAGCGGCGGTAATCGTGCAAAACTCTCCGCCTTGCGCTCTATCATTGCCGAAGATGGTACGGTGGTTTACCAGAGCTACCCACAGGCAGAACGGGCTGTTCCGCCACAGGCTGCTTATCTGACATTATACGGTATGCAGCAAGTCATAGCGCGAGGTACAGGCCGTTCATTGATTGGAAAATATGGCAAATACAATTTGGCGGGGAAAACCGGAACGACCAATGATCTTCGTGACAGTTGGTTTACAGGAATTGATGGTAAGGAAGTAGCGGTTGTCTGGGCTGGGCGCGATGACAATGGCCCCACCAAGTTGACGGGGGCGACGGGAGCATTAAAGATTTACGAACGTTATCTGGAAAACGAAACGCCATTGATGCTGAATAACCGTCCACCAGAAGGTATCGTGGATATGTCAGTCAATGAAGATGGCAGCTTCGATTGTGCGGGTAATGGCGTAAGGATGTTGCCGGTTTGGACAGACGATCCACAGGCTTTGTGTCAGCAATCAGAACAACAGCCAATAGAAGAGAATGGAGAAGAAGCTCCGGGCTGGCTGCGTGAGATGTTTGGTCAGTAATAATATAGTCATAAAATACCATCCCCATTTGTGATAGGTGGGGATGGATAAACTACTTAATGCAATAGTGCTCTTATGAGCCTCATCTTGCCCTATCTTGAGATCAAGAGTGTTTTTCTATCACTAGATCAACACCTTCGTTTAAAAGTTCATTGAGAGATTGACCTGTGGCTTGTGCGGTGATCGCTAAAGCATGATGTCGTTCTGGTGTCAGCCGAGCTGCAATTTTACCACTGTAAGTTTTGTATGGTTTTATACCATCTTTCTTACATTCATCCAGAAAAATTGTCAGTGATATCGCGCCTTCTTTCTTCAGTTCATCAACGCTATAAGCGTAGAAATCAGCACCACCATTTAAGCCGATAAACTCGCCGCGGAACATTTCTATTTCCGGATCGAAAGAGATAACAGCCGTGTGACCATCGATTTTAATTGTATTATTCATCATGGTTTTATTCCTAAGCTATCCAACCAGATACGAATAGAGTTAACCGCTCCCTTGTCAGTAGTCGGTCTGGGATGTGGCCGGTGAAAAATACGCTTTTCACCGTTCAACAAAACTGCGATTCTGGAACCTTCCCGTTCATGGATCTCTGCGCCTAATGCGGTAAAAAGTGCCTCAATATCAGACCATTTTATAGAACCGTTGATAGGTCTGGAAAACACATCTGACAGAGTTTTTTGGCGCCTACAACCTGATTCCTTATTCGGATATTCAATCTCCATCGCAAAAAAAGTATCAAGATATTTTGTCTGATATAGACTATGGCACAATTTTGATATTAATTTTTACTCATGGGATATGTTTGTATGCTGGGAGTTGGTGTGCTAAATGAATTAAAAATGGCGTTGTTTTTTTATGTATGGGTAATAGCATGAATATTATTGTCTTATCCTTACTCTTTATTACCGCTGCATTATTACATGGCATTAGCGGTATCGGTTTTCCGATAGCCAGTACAACCGCATTAAGCCTATTTATGCCATTAAAAGAGGCGGTTGTATTAGCGTTATGGCCAACATTATTGGTTAATGTTTTGAGTGTAATATCGGGCGGAAAGATTGGTCATATTTTATATAAATATGGTTTGTTAGCCTTCTTTTCCCTGCTCGGCAGTTTTATTGGTGCGAAACTGTTATTTTTAATTAATCCGGCCTATTTGCAATTATTGCTGAGTGGGGTAATTGCATTTTACATTATCAATAATACTCGTGGCAGTAACTTGCATTTGCCAGAAAATCCGATTGTTTTATCTCTATTTGGTTTCGCTGCCGGGGTTATTGGCGGTGCAACCAATGCGATGTCGCCTATCTTAATTATGTGCCTATTGGCAATGAGCAATGATCGCCATGAAATTGCACGAGCAGCGAATTTGTGTTTTTTACTTGGCAAGATCAGCCAATTAATCGTATTACGCCATGAAGCATTCGCGCTGTTTTCCTCGGATTATTTATGGCCGGTAGTGATACTAACTGCGTTATCCCTGCTTTCTCTTTTTATTGGTACTCGCCTGAGATCACTGATTAGCCCACAGCATTTTCGCTGGTTGGTACTGATTTTGCTTGGTGTTTTGGCGTTAATGTCAGCGATTCAGGCGATACGGGCTTTAGTGTGAGTATTTATTCAGACGCCACGGGATCGTAGTGGATAAATTGTGGCGTCTTAGGGAACGGGTATTTTATTTCAGTTTTGCAAAACAACGCGCTGCTGCATCAACGGTACGCTGAATATCTTCATCTGAATGAGCAATGGACATAAACCCTGCTTCAAACGCAGAAGGAGCCAGATAAACGCCTTCATCCAGCATGAAATGGAAGAACTGTTTGAAGCGTTCTACATTGCACTTCATCACATCCTGATAGCAGGTAACGCTTTCCGCATCAGTAAAGAAAATACCGAACATGCCAGCGACGTGATTAACAACCAGAGGAATACCGGCTGCCGATGCGGCATTTTTCAGGCCAGTAGCCAGTTTGTCGGTTAATTCACTCAGACGTTCATGAACACCCGCTTGGGCAACTTCGTTCAGGCAAGCCAAACCCGCAGCCATCGCGATTGGATTACCAGAAAGAGTTCCCGCCTGATAAACAGGGCCGGTTGGCGCCAATTTTTCCATGATTTCCAGACGACCACCAAAAGCACCTACAGGCATACCACCGCCGATGATTTTGCCAAGCGATGTCAAATCCGGCTTAACATCGTAATATTCCTGCGCACCACCCAGAGCAACGCGGAAACCTGTCATTACTTCATCAATGATCAGCAAAGCACTAAATTCATCACACAGCTTACGCAGACCCGGCAGGAATTCTGGCAATGGCGGAATACAATTCATGTTGCCCGCGACAGGTTCAACAATGATACAGGCTATTTCTTCAGGATATTTTTCGAAGGCTTCGCGAACGGAGTTCAAATCATTGTAGGTGCAAGTCAGGGTATGTTTAGCAAAATCCGCAGGAACACCCGGAGAGTTTGGTTGACCGATAGTCAGGGCGCCGGAGCCTGCTTTAACCAACAGGCAGTCAGCGTGACCGTGGTAGCAGCCTTCAAATTTAATAATCTTATCGCGTTGGGTATAACCGCGAGCCAGACGAATGGCACTCATGGTCGCTTCTGTACCTGAGTTCACCATACGCACCATATCCATGGAAGGCACCAGTTTTGTGACTAATTTTGCCATTTCCACTTCGGCAGCGGTTGGCGCGCCAAAACTCAGGCCACGTTCAGCAGCTTCAATGACGGCATTACGGATGGCAGGATGGTTATGCCCAAGCACCATTGGTCCCCATGACCCGACATAATCGATATAGGCATTGTTATCGACATCATAAAGATAGGCACCATCAGCACGTTGGATAAAGACAGGCGTACCGCCAACACCGTTAAAAGCACGTACAGGTGAATTGACACCACCGGGGATCACATGTTTTGCCTGAGAGTAAAGCGTTTCGGACTGGCTCATTAATAAAAGCTCCTGAAAGATAACGGTACAGATATGGGAATGCCATTCTAAAGCACCCCAATGGGGAAGCCAAATTATCATGTAGATGAGAGTTTGTGAGAGATCTCTGAACAGAAATAAGCGTGATAGGGTCGTGTTTTCGTAATATATAATTAAGTTAAAGCTTATCTTGTTACTGATTTTATAAAAACCAAGCATTACGGAATCGTGTGTAATTTGAGCAATTGGTGCCGAGGTTGTATTATAGTGATGATAATGTATCCAATCAGTGCAAAGACTGTATTATAATGGTGATAACTTTATAAGTATCAAAGGATTGCCCTGTCTTTCGGAGGGAAGGCAAATGTTGATTGATGAAGCAAAAGATGTAGCGGATTGCCGTCACCTTTGACGTGTCGGCTGATTGGCTGATATTTGAGCAAGAAGAACGTGAGCCGCAGGATGAACTGAAGCTGAAGTTTGAGGCGGTTAAACAAATGGATGAGGAAGAGCAGCGTTTAGTAACGGCGGTATTGGATGCCTTGATATTAAAACATCAGGCAAAACGGCTGATTGGGTGACCTGATTTAACGCGGCGCTGTTGTGGTTGCAACGCATCAACGCCGCTCACCACACCCAACTATCTAGGGGTTGAATAATGGTTAAGGCGCATTCTAAGCAAAACCGGGCGGTAAATAAAGCCGCGCAAAACGAACGTTATTACACCGTGGAATACGTGCCGCAAAACGACAAGGCCACCGCCCCGTCTGCGATCCACCTGAAAGGCCAATAGCTTAAGGCTGCCGGGTTTGATATTGGCGGCACGCTCACGGTTAAAATCATGTATGGTTGCTTGGTACTGATCCCCGACAGCGATGACATTCGAACCATTAAGCAACAGATCAGCGTCAGCAAGACCAGCTCAGTGAAATTAAACTGAGAATGCCGGAACTGATTGGCGTCTACAAAAGCGGCTGAGGGCAGGGAGTGAGCGGCTCTTAAAAAAGCAGAAAGCCGGAAGATCACGGGGATCTTTCCGGCTCATAGATACCCAATTACTTAAGGACCGAAAAAGTAAATTAGCGTATTAAAAATATCATTATCTTCTTTAGTTAATTCCCTTTTTTCCATCTCACTATATTTATAGAGTATCGCTTTCATTGGAATAGGGCGATCATCCATTTTTGCTATTTCCATTAGCGCATTGATATCATTTTCATTTATCAAAGTTCTTTTAAACACCTGATAAAGCATTGCTTCTGCATCTTCTCTTTTCAACATTTCCATCTTATTTGTCCGGTAAAATTTTAACTGAATCAAAGTGAATAACTTGATTATCGGCATGCAATTGAACAGCTCCACCTTTCCCATATTGAGGGTATGCTGCTGCGAAAGGTTCTAATTTAGTTGGATGAGAGTTTCCTTCCCATTTAGGAACAAAAGCTGTTGGCTTACCATCTTTATACAGTTGCAACGTGTCAAAAGTACCTCTAAGCCGTGCATCACTCCACTCAGGGGCTATTTGGAAAGCATCTCTTGCTTCACTGCCAGTGGAGTATTTTTTAAATCCAAACCAAGAAACAGGCGCTGATTTATTATTCATTGTTGGAGTAACCCACTCATTCACAGAACCGTCTTTTTCCAAATATTTCATATGACGGTATCCTGTTGATGGTAATGTAGCACTTGGTCCATCTGGTCCAACATAAAAATCAGGTTTACTAGGCGGTTCCCCTTTGTTACCAACTCCACCTGCAAGCCCGTAAGGATCTACCCACTTCGCCGGATTATGTACATATCCGTAAGGATTCACGCCCCCCGCCAGCCCTATCGGGTCTGGACTAATATACTGCCCGCTCTCCGGCGAGTAATACCGAAAGCGGTTATAATATAACCCGCTTTCCTCATCCTCATACTGGCCCATAAACCGGAAGTTGCACTGAACATGGTGATCCGGGTGATGGGACGGCACGCCGCCCCGGTTTTCGGCTTTGCCCCAGGTGCTCAGCCGCTGGCTCCAGATCAGTTCGCCCTGCTCATCCAGCAGTTCCCGTACCGTGCCCTGGTGGTCGCTGATGGCGTAGTGCAGTTTGCCCCGTTCAAAACGGGCCGCCGGCGTCAGGCTGCCCGGTTCATATAACCAGCGCACGCGACGCTCTTCCAGCCGGGTGCCGTCAAGCTGATACGGCACTTCCTCAATCAGCTGATCCCCGCTCCACAGGTAATCATAGCCGCCCAGCGCTTTCGGATTGTCCGGCAAATCCGGCTTACCAGCCAGCCACAACTGTAAATTCGCCGCGACCCGTTTTCCATCGTGCGTTTTTTGTTTCTGGATACGCCGCCCGAAAGGATCGTATTTGTATTGCCAGCGCGAGCCATCCGGGGTTTCTAAGTGGGTGAGCTGGTTTTGTGTATCCCAGCGGTAGCGCCAGATTTGCGGGCGGAAACCGTCACGCTGCTCGGCTTTTTCGACTAACTGGCCGTTATCATCATAGCGATAATGAATATCGCCCCGCTGCACCACTCGCCCAGCTTTCTGTCGCTGCGTAATTTGTTCCATCGCGCCGTACGCATCGACAGGCAGATGTTGGCTCAGATTGCCGTTGGCATCATAGCTGAATTGCTCTTCATGCGGACGCGCACCCTCGAACAGGGTATGCAGTATTTGGTCGTTATTATTGTAACGGTAACGGGTTTGCCCCCAGCGGCTGTCATCAATGACCCGGACGTTATTGGCACGGTCATATTGCCAGCTTCGATTGACAGCGGTCGCTTGTGGCGGGAAGTGCGGGTCGTTTTGAGCCAGCGTTTCCCTGAAAAATTGGGTGGCCTGCCCCGCCGATTGATGTGCCAGCAGGCCAGTTGCGGTGTAGCGGCTGGCAAGGATAAAACCGTTGGCACTTTCGCGCACCGTTTCCCGTCCCAGTGCATCATGCTGGAAGGTCAGCGGCGTATGCTGGTTGAGCTGGAAATGGTTCAGTGCACCTATTGAGTTATAACCGAAGTGCAGGGTGTTGCCATCAAGGCTCTCACTCACTGGACGTCCGGTCAAGCTATCCCATTCGCGCGTGATTTCTCGTCCGTTGATACGTTCACAGGTCGGCAGGCCAGTGGCCTTGTCATACTCATATTCCACCACGGCATCGGCGTTAGTGGCTTTCACCAACTGATGCCGCTTGTTGTATTCGTAACGGGTCGTGGCTTTCAGCACCAGTTGGTTATCTTCCGGCTGCCAGCTTTCCTGTTTGACCAGCAAACCAACAGCCGAATAGTGCCAGCGAAGCTGCTGACCGTCGGGATATTGAGTCAGTGTGCGGCATCCCAGTTTATCGTACTGATATTCGAGGGTACGCCCGGTAAAATCGGTTTCGCGGATGATTTGACCCGCGGCATCCCGCTCATAACGGTAAGTTTCGCCGGTGGAGGCGGTCACTGAGTTCAGCCGGGTCAGGCGGTCATAGCCAAAGCGCAGCGTGGTGCCATCGGGGCGGGTCACCTGAGTCAGCAGGTCAAACGCGCCGTAAGTGTAGCGTGTGGTATGGCCTTCGCCGTCAGTCACCGCCACCACGCGCCGTTCACTGTCATAGGCCAGTTGCTGGGTGACGCCATCGGGCAGGGTGATTTCGGTCAGGCTGCTATTGAGACCGGCATGGTCGTCGCTGTAGCGGTAGCGGGTCTGCTGTTTGAGGGCATTGGTGATTCCACGCAGGCGCCCCAATGTGTCCAGTTCCAGTCCGGTCGTCTCACCGTCCGGGGTCATGATGTTGGCAAGGCGCAGCTGTTTGTCGTAGGCATAGTGCCACTCGCGGCCATCGGGGAGGAGTCGCCGGCGCAGTTCCCCGTGGGTGCCGTAGTGGTACGCCTCCTTGTGCCCCAGCGGGTTGGTCAGTGCTATCAGGTTACCTAGTGAACGCCCAGTTGGCAGGACACTTTTAGTTAACTGCCCGTGTTCATCATAACCGTAAGCAAAGGTGTCACCGACCAACAGCATCATTGCAGTCAGCGCACCGTCAGGGTTGTAATCGAACGTGATGAGCCAGTGAAAATATCACCTTTATTACGATGACCAAAATTACTGTGCCATATTTGGACGCCCCCGGTTATGCAAGTACTAACACCCAGCACACTGCGCAACCGTTCCACCGCATGGCGCAGAATGAACTTAAGCTGAAGTTTGAAGCAGTTAAACAAATGGATGAGGAAGAGCAGCGTTTAGTAACGGCGGTATTGGATGCCTTGATATTAAAACATCAGGCAAAACGGCTGATTGGGTGACCTGATTTAACGCGGCGCTGTTGTGGTTGCAACACATCAACGCCGCTCACCACAA
>NZ_LFCV01000069.1 GCF_001037465.1 Xenorhabdus khoisanae | reverse complement strand
GTGCCAGTCATTACGTAATTTTCCACATAAATCATTCCTCAATAATACTAATCCCCCTCTTGCGTCCATGTATGGGTGAATAAATAAACCTAAAGTTACTACTGACTCAGTTTCCTGATAACCAAATATTCTAAATAATTTATTTTATAAATTTCCATATGCATAAAAATAATTTCATTAAGAAAATTTTATTATTTTCATCGAGAGGTAAACAATAAATACAACCGTTTCTGTTTTGAATTCAGATATCTCATCGTTGCACATATTCTTCGGGAACAAAGACTGATTTTACATAATGCTCATGGTGGAATAGCCGTATCCAAAAATTCGGTTGCTTGATTTTGGCAGTTATTTTATAACACGCTCACTAAATTCTTTATCAGAGATATCCACAATAATGTTGTCATCACTCATGAATACTTTAGATCGTGTCTTAAACAAACCTAGAACCTCAGACGAAGAAGCGGAGCAATACACCCCTGACCAACTCCTTTCATGGGCACAAGGCTGTATGCTTGAAGGATTACCTGATGATTTTGATGAAGCGTTCATCGAGTGCGAGAGACTACAACGCCCTGATGGTAAAACGGAAATGAAAATCACGCATCAGTTTAAACTTAATGCAGATTCCGCATATGAAACATTTTCCCCAGCAGATGACCTTTATCCTACTCAATGTATAGAGATGGTTCTGACAAAAGAATACTGGAAGAAAGCTAGGCTGACATTTAATCCAAGAAAAGCTACATTTTCTTGGGAGTGAGTCTCTAAGAAGAACCAGAATGACTAATGGTGATACGTTTACGAAACCACGGGTGTGACAGTAAATGTGTTTATCATCGATAGGAAATAAGGACAAAGGGTGGAGGGAAATTTTGTGATTACCTCCATCTATATTTGATACCCTCGGTTAATAAGTGCTCGTCAAATATAATGAAAAAGCATTATCTATGATTGACCATTTCTATAAGTGTGAATTGACCGCCCCCTTTAGTTTTACCATGTTAAATTTTATTATTTAAATCAATTAGATATGTTCATTCCGGTATTAAGATAACTAGATCAACGTAATATCAACAAAAAATCGACTTTCGAATACCAAAAAGTTGATCTATTCGCAGGCTAATTCTTACAGTTTTAAGTCCCAATTCTCTAATCTGAATCTATAAATAAGAAACTCCAATCCGGCAATCTCAAATAGAAACAACCTCACCTGATAAACTCAGGAAAATGACCAACCTAATTCTGCTAGGCAACTAACCAGCCATTAGCAGACAACCTAATTTTCCAAAGAAAAACCTAAAAGCAACAATTAAGGCAATTTCCTGAATACGTCAACACCAGCAGCTCCAGAAAATCAGCAGAAACAAAACAAGCAGGAATGCCAAAGCATAAACTATGAAGGTAAGTAATGTGTAACAGTAAGATAAATAAGAAAAGTGGGTAAATATCTTATGCTTAAAAATAACAAAATAAAATGGATGGCTGATACGTTATCATCAAGATATAGAAGACAATAATCCATACAGTAAGGGAAACCATCAATCCAATAAGATAATGAATAAAGGCATATGGGTTATATCCATTACAGGAAGCTACAAGAAACACATATGTGGAGAGAACAACAAAAGTAGTAGTTCTGGACCGAAAATCATTTGGTAGTAAACATTGTTCAGTACGTCGTAGAGAAAGCGGTAGAGAGAACAGTAGCAAGTAGAGTATGTAAGGTAAGAAGAGCAGGAGGGAGCGCGTACTTTTCCCGTATTTTTTCAATCCTGAACCGCCCTTCTCCTCCCCTACGGCAGCACCCGGCACGGAACAAGAAAATGTTAAATCTCCCCCTACGGGAAATGAAGGTTGTTCACTTACGGTTGCCTACGGTGACACAATCAAACTATAACAACGAAAGGTCTATTCAATCTATTCATTCCATTTCCTCTATTAGACACCTAAGAAAACAAATAAATAAGAAAACAACTTGAATAACAAAATGCAGAAGTTAAGATAATTAACCCAATAATGGAAATTGGTTAACAAGGAATAATTATCATGGAAAAGATCAATCGCTCAAACCTCGTTTTCGATATGTACTACTCATCTGGCAAGAATGCAGCCGCTGGTGAGAAAATTGCAGAAATCACCGCCATTGTTCGTGATCGCGCTACTGGTGAAGAAGTTACTACAGCCACATTCAAACGTATCACTGGTAAAGATCGCAGCCAGAAATTCGACTTAGGTGTTATTCGCTTGAGTCGTGGTAATGATCAGTTCTGTACATCGGTAATCGAGCATTATCGCAAAGATGTAGAAGGCCAATTCAAAAACCTGATGATTGAAGTGAGCGACGTGCTGGAAAGTGGCTTAAACAATTCCACATGGATTGGCACTTATGGCCTTCGCATTATGGGTGACATGTCTGCCGAACAATACTTGCCAGAATCAGTCTTGGCATTGGTTGGCAAAAAGCCGATTGAACAACCTACGGCAGAAGTCAGCAAGTAACGGTCGATAGATTGATACCTCCGAGGGCGTAGAGTAAAAACTACGCCTTTCTATTTCTTACTGGCCCTAACACATTTCCTTTGATACCTATCTGCTGGTGGCACTATACATCCATCTAAGTGATAATTATTCATTTCCTATAAGTTATACATAACTTTTGAGTTATCATATCTTATAGGTTATACTTTCTTTGGTTAGTTAGGGAAGGAACTACTTTGTGTTTGAACTGATCTTTCATCCTGAAGCACAACAGGAAATATTAGACCTTGATAGCGCTATGCAAGGTAAAGCATTTTCCGCATTGGATAAACTTGAATCTCAAGGTAATCAGTTACGTTACCCCCACACTGATATTATTCAGGATGGTCTGTTTGAGCTGAGAGCAGGTAAAAAGGATATTACACGTACCTTCTTTGCTTTTACTAAAGGTAAAAAAATATATATTTTACGTACGTTTATTAAAAAGACAGCGAAGACACCCCCGGCAGAGATTCAATTAGCATTGAAGAGACTTGAGGAGCTGACAAATGAAAGTTAAAGGTATTCCTTATTCTGAAATAAAGGCAAAAGCATTGCAGAATCCAGATGTAATGGCGGCTTATCTTGCAGAGAAGAAAGAGGAAGAATTGCAAGAACTTTTGGCTGATCTACGCCGCCGAGCTGGTTTAAATAGTACACAGGTTGCTGAACGAATGGGAATAACGCAACCGGCAGTTAGTAAATTGGAAAAAAATGCTCGTAAAGCCAGTATTTCTACTCTTGAGAGATACGCCGCTGCATGTGGGGCAACCATACGTATTGTGATGGATTAATTCATAGATAGAAGGTTGAACAATAACTGCTGGTTATACCCCTAGTTATGCCATTTTATTGCCGCTAATGTAGCGGCTTTTTACCCACCTCTTTCCCGCAGGCAATGGACCTCTTTCTACCCGGCTACCGCACTTTCCCGTGAAAAACCGTAGAGAGTAGAAGAAAAAATCTATCGCAAAGCTGATGGGAAACTCATTGATACACGGATTGCGTTGAAGCGTAAAGACAGGAAGACGTGTTACAACAGTTGCCAAACACTACACAATGTCAGAACGCGATAAAGCGATCAACGAAATGGTGACATTAACTCAATGGGCGATTATGGAAACAGGCCAAGAGAAAATGGCGAAATAAAGAATTCACATTTCTTACATTGCAAAAAAACATCGTACGCAGTACGATTTATTTATTGACTATCGTACTCTGTACGAGTATAGTATTTCTCATCGATGGCAAGGATGTTTGTTATGGAATACTTAGTTTTTATCGAAACTCCTGTATTTAGTAGAGAACGAGCTGGATTATTAACTGATAATGAATTCAGACTATTACAGGAGCACTTATTAAAGAATCATGAACAAGGCAGTACCATTAGCGCTACTGGAGGATGTAAGAAGATTCGCTGGCAACGTGAGGGAATGGGTAAAAGTGGCGGTGTCAGAATTATTTATTACACAATAACCAAAACTGGAAGGCTCTATCTTCTTTTGATTTATCCTAAAAATAAAAAGGATAATGTAACGGCAAAAGAAAAAGAAGTGCTCAAAGCCATCAGTAGCAAATTGCAGTAATCAACGCCGCGCCTTTGCGCGGCATGTTCATACGACGGAGAAACTATGGACAAAGAACTTTTTAATGACTTGGTCGAAAGTATGGAGCAGATGGTAGCGATTGAAAAAGGCGAACTTTCTGTCCCTAATGAAAATATCCATTATCATCGTTTACCCGATGTAAAAAACTTGCGTGAATCCTTTGGGTTAAAACAGAGCGAATTTGCTGAGGCTGTTGGTGTCTCATCCTCCCTAATTCAAAGCTGGGAACAACATCGTCGTATTCCTTCTGGTTCATCATTGAAACTTCTTAAGATGCTTGAACGCCACCCAGCACTCATTAAGGAATTAAATTCACTTTAACATTTTCATTAGAACTCCCCCCGCATTTAAAGCGGGAGAAGTCAGAAAAAAATCGGAAACAAGGTTCATTCCCACGCCGCTAATGTAGCGGCTTTTTATCCACCTCTTTCCCGTAGGCAATGGACCTCTTTCTACTCGGCTACCGAACTCTCCCGTGGAAAACCGCAGAGAGTTTATTTAACGCATGTATTCAGTATTTCTTTGCCTGCATTATGAGATGTATTACTTGCTGTGCCCGTCTGCTATCTCTTTGTTACCGTACTCAGTATGTGAAAATAACTCCATTAAGAAAATATTATAAATAACCAAATGGAGTAAACAATATGCGCTCTAACGCATTTAACCACAGCAACGCTCAAAACTTATTTATTGATCATGATGCTCTTGAACACGAGCTTGAATTGGACAATCAAATCGCTGAACAAATCGAAGAAAACCGCCGTCATTTACGTTTAAAACTGCGTATTGCTGACGAGATACGAAAAGAACGTGAAACCTATAAACATCCATCAGCCTGTGAAAATATATCGCTCTCATTCTATCTATTGGATAAAACGCCAATTTATTCAAATGGCACTGAGCTTTTCAGATTGAAAAAAGATTTTAGTCGAGAGCCTTTTTACCTGTAATGTAATACTGTGTTGTGCGTGAACTGGAACGAAGAAAGCGGAGGAAAGTCCGGCTTTCTTTTGTAAGTCATCAGCCGAAGGGAATAGGTGCAATGAGGTGGAGTAAAACCTTCGGCTGCGAAAGGGAGTATTTTAAAACTTTCAAAACGGCTGCCTTCGGGAAAAGGTCGGTTTCGGGAAACGGGGAAAGGGTCGCATCACGTTAAGGTGCACAGAGCAAGTTAAATAGTTTAATAATAATTAATTAAGAAATTATCAATTATGAAATCATATTCTTTAATGTAATAACATAAGTTATAACTATGACGTATATGATTTTGTTACGCTTATTATGATTCATTCATCTAGCCAATCAACAAAATGAATTAGGCTATTGTAGGTGGGCAATAGAACTAAATGTATCGCATTATGAGCGATTTTATCTTTTACTAATACATTCCTTTGTTTTTAATCTAAAAACGTCTCTAAATTGATTGTATGCGTTTTTATGGGGTGTTCAATATTACTATTTATCAACGACAAAACAGAAAAGCACTAGAACGCTATGAAAAGGATTTTAAGCGATTTTTTTCGCTGGCTGGTGGATTTGTACAAGAAAGATAATCAAAACGCTATAAGTGTGCTTTATGGCTTTGTAAGAGTGGATTTTGTGAAGTGATAAGACTAGCGGAAAATAAACAAAAAAATCCGCTACTCTGAGCGGATTTTGTAAAAGTAATTAATTTTCGATTGATAAATCTAACTCGTTTTGTGTCTCTTTATCTTTGGTAAAAATAGATTTTAAGTATTTAACTAAATCGTTTTCTGTGTTGATTTTATACTCACCATAACCCATGCTTATTTTTCCACCAGTATAAGACACAATCCCCAGACGTTCACAAAGTTTTAACGCTTGATTTGTCTGTGTAAATCCGCTATCTGCTTTCTTGTCTGCTTTTTCTTTGTGTGCTGTCATTTGGTCACGATATTGGCGCATACTAAATTTAACTTTACCCATAATAATAAAATCTAAAACTGCCATGATATTGGATGCGCTCATATCTGATAAATCATAATTATAAAAGCTATTAGCAATGCCACTAATAATAAAACAAAACTTATTTAAGCTATAAGAGTTAATAGCAATTTCTTTTAATAAGTCGCTAGGATCTTTTTTAGCGTTTTTAACGATGAAGTATAAAGCGGAAACAGCTTTGTCATTTTTCGCAACTAATTCAGATAAACCAGAGAAGTATTTAACTTTAGTAATTGCTGCTTGTAATTCTGCTTTTTCCGCACTGGAAGGAGTAGCAATAGTGGATAAGCGTTGCTTGATATCGTTATATTGTGTGTGTAACAGTGAAGAAACAGAAGCTACAGAAGAAACGATAATAGATTTAGACAAGTTAGCCATGATTTAGATTCCTGTATATAGTAGCCAGTTGGCTGATTTAATTTACTTTGTTTTATAGTGTTGTCTCACTTGATGGCGTTCATAATAACGTTTTTTAAAAACAGATCAAGAGTTTTTTATAAATTTTTAATTTATTATTGAATATTAAAAGTCTTAGAAATAATTTTAAAATGATTGAAGGTGTTGGCTAGATAAATAACATTTTCCAATATTTAACCTTATATTTATAATGAATATGTAAAATATAACTTCATATATGAATTGTTTCGACAGGTAGGGTTGTTAATCAACACGTTTAGTAGGAAAGTGGATATCTTGGAAAGAATAATACGTGAGAATTAGCTCGAAGAATCACCTTATAAAAACTCTATTTTATTTAGGGGCATTTAACCTAGCCCCTAAAATTTAGAATCATTATTCAGCCAGTGTTCCGTCAGCTTCGAGTGGAATAATACGTTTTACTGCATCGTACATGATGATAACGAGTTGTGCATCATCTGTGTTTAGTGATAGGGAATCAAAGTCGTGATTGTCTGAAACGCCCTTATAAACTATTCCACTTTTCATAAACACCACTACACCCTTACCGACCGCATGGGCTTTATTGAGTATTAAATGAAAGGTTTTTGTATTGGTGTTATTGATAGGTTCACCCACCATTCTGGATTGTTTTTTTTCAACTTCGACTCGTTCAACAACTTCGATAGAAACTAGGTCTGAAATTCGCATTCTAGTATCTGACAAAATTAACAAATCTTTATTTGCTGTTACTCTCTCTATGTTGGAAAGATATGATTCTCCACTTGTTTTAAGCGCCTTGACTGATTTTCCACCTCGTTGAATTTTTAGCATTGACGCGCTAAAGGTTTTATAACTTCTATTACCATGCCGCTTTGTTCCGTATGTGATATCTACCTTTGGCAATTCACTGTTCATTTTCTTCTCTACTTAATGATTTTTTTGATATGACTGGATCATACCAAACACATGACGGGTTAAAAATCAGATAATCGGTGTACATTTATATTGTAATAAATACTTATACAATCATACAATGCGAACAATTATCAATAATAGAGTATTTGTATGAAAAATAAGGTATTTTTGGTTGTTTTGTGTTCTATTCTACTGGTGGGGTGTTCAACAACAAGACTGGATACTTCCGCCTCTAAAGAGGTACCTGTTGAAAGAATGTTTTGGGAGTCAGGTAGAGACAATACTGTGGGAAAAAGCACAATCATAGTAAAAAGAGATCAGGGTTTCATAGGGGCGGGCTGTTTTCAAAACGTACATTTTAACGGCATAAAAATTGCTGAGTTAAATGCTGGAGAGAAAGTTACTTTTTACACACATTCGGGTGATTTTACTTTATCAACATATTTAGGTGGAAATCCTATGTGTGCGTCACTACTAAGTTCGTTAAACGCAAAAATATTACCAAATTCAATAAATGTTTTTAGGATTTTTGTAAAAAACGGCTCTACTCCAAACATTGTAAGAGATAATGTGAAATAAATAATTGTGCGCGATATAGATCTCCCGATGGTTTGGATAAAGATAGTTCCCGATACAGAACTGAAATTGAAAAAGCTTCCCGATTGTATGGAAAATTGAATGCTGCAATGAATGAAGCAAATGCGAGTTGATATACAATCTCTGAATTTTTTATAAAAACGATCCATTCCTAAATATTAAAGGCCATCGAGCGGTTAACTCGATGGTCTTATCTACGTTTCCGTTATTTTAAATCAATTCTAAAAGTGCAACTAACGCCTTGAGAACGATGATTGCAGTACCAATAAAGGCTTTGAATACTCTCGCTTACTCCTATGGGTAGAAGCGCGATTTTCCCAACCTTTACACTGCTTGCCCGATGGGTTCTTATCATTGTTAACCGTCAGAAAGTTTATAAGCAATAAAAAGTGGCCAATTGTAGTGGTTCGCTTATTGATCCAAATAAACCAATCGGTTAAAGTGCTTCCGCCATCGGCAAAATCCGGTGGTCAAGGTTTAGCAGCCTTGAAGATCAACCACTGGTAGGAATTTTCTGCCAGTGTGCCTGCTCTCGCCCTTTCAATGGTGATTCAGGTAGGGGAGACTCACGTCTCGCCGGAAGTTGATCCCGGTCTGCTAACCCTGCTTTGAATCACCACCATCGATATTGATTAATGGAAGGGGTAGCAGGAATGAAATATATGAGGTATGACTGGCATCAAGCCGATATTATTGCGGCATTGCGTAAACGCGGAACAACCTTAGCGGCACTCTCTCGTGACTCAGGACTCAGTTCGTCTACACTGGCAAATGCCCTCAGTAGGCAATGGCCTAAAGGCGAATGGATTATTGCCAATTACCTCGGAATCCATCCCTCAGAAATCTGGCCCAGCCGCTATTTTGACAAAAACGGTCAACTCATTGAGCGAACTCTCCACAAAAAATCTCAGATACATAACCCCGAAATCTCTCTTGAACGTCATTTCAGAAAAATAGAAATGTGATTGCTCAAAATAGAGAGCATAAAATATCTATATATTTTCCAAATTTTATCCTCTCGTCGAAATAATATATCTGGCGGTTTGCTTATTATCTTGCAAAGTAGCAGGTAACTGAATGTTTGAACATAATGAAATGAAAAAAATACCATTATCAGAATATGTTAGACAACATGGTCAGGCGGAAACAGCAAATGCGCTGGGTGTACATCAAACAGCGATTAGCAAGGCGCTGAAAGCGGAACGTAAAATATTTTTGATCCGCCAAGAAGATGGCAGTTATAAGGCTGAAGAATACCGTTCATTTCCCAGTCAGAAAATATCCATCTTTTAGTGATTTTGCCTATTTCTAAATCTAATCAGTCTGAATTTTCACCATAATAACCATGCTAAAAATAATAGCATACTGATTTAGAGCTATGAGAGGTGTAATAGCTTATTTATTTAGTGACAAAGTTTTACGGTTAGATAAAAATAACGGTTTTCCCTATTTGCAGTAAGGTTGTATATTAAACACTCACTAAAAATGATAATCGCAGCAGGTTCTATTTTATTAACAGCCTGTTCACCTAGCGATGATGATATTCGAGAGTCTGTTAAAGAACAGGTTAACAGGGCAATAAAAGACCCTACATCTTCTTTATTTCGTGATGTTGACATCTACCGTGATGGCGAGGACGGTAATTGTCAGCATAGTTGTCATCCCCATTAACAACACTGATAGAGAGAGCAGCTGGTCGATATCGTGACGTTGAATCCCGAACGAAAAAGACAGCTCTCTTAAACTCATTAATAGTGCCAATTATGTTGACAATTACCGTAGTGGTGAATATATGATTGGAGAGTTTCTTAGAAGAGGGGCATGTCTTCCGTTTTTGAAAACTCTGTTAGTGAAAGTAATACCCAACTCAATTAATGTATTTAGAGTTAAAACAACATTTATGGGAGAGAATGGAGGTGATTTAGATTTTAGTTTATGTAGCGTCAAGCTGTATCAAATCTGGAACTTGGCGATATAGATTGCAGCTGGGTTAATAATAGGTTTGGTATTTTTTGAATTTAGTACTACCTGTATAAAAAATATTATGTAATGATAAATTTTTATTAGTTTTTTAGGTTAGCAACATGAGCTTGGGAAACTGAAAGGTCTAAACTCACTATAACCTGCAATTGGATGCTGTTAGGTCGATTATAATGGAAAAATCTGGATTAGTTGTTTACCCATCGGATGGTGGAAAACCCTTTTTATTAAATGAAAAGGGCCACTTATTAACAAAATTAACAACAATTAAACAAAAGCAAGAGGGAGAAGGTGCAAATGTCAAATATCAATATAAACATTTTGTACCTAATGCTGAAAACTATCAATTGGTCATAGTGCCTCGGTGTTCTTGTTTGTATTATGTATTGTATTATTTGAGAGCTGATATGTATTCAGTACCAATTACAAAGTTCGATATTCAGGGTAACTATATTGTTTGGGGAATTGATAGTTATTCTCTTGAGGATTTTTATGCTATTTCAGAGTGGTTATTTACTGATGAGTTTATTATAGATGTATATGGCTATTCTAAAAATACAAGAAAAGATAATTATGGTCTAGATTTTAAGGGGGCAAATCAATTTTTAACTGTTTCTAATGAAAAAGAGCTTGGTTATTGTGTATTAAGGAAAAAAATTAAAATGAGCGCAGGGCAGTCATGGAGTGTTCCATCAGATTTGCCAAACCCAGATAATCAAGTAGTATTTGTCCGAAGTGATAATCCAAATTGTGCTGTCTCTACTGACAGAATATACAATAAAGTTACCGTATCTCATGATTGCAATCTATATGTGGTTGTTTTTTCCTCTGGATTCACTCCACAGAAAGATGGTTGTGGGGTTCATATTTGGAATGAACGGGGAGAGTTAACTTACTCCAGTCGATACGTACCATTCTTCCAAGGTGAAAATGTTGTTTTTAATAGCGAGAATGATGTGGTTACTACAAATTTAAAGTCCCCAATGATTAGGGCTACAGACTTATATCTTCTATGGAGTAAAAGAAATAATGACTGGAATTTTTATTCGACCGCATATAAATTTCATGAAAATAAAATAACTTTAACAACAGGGATAAAAATTGGTGATGGTAATATTGGACCGAGGCATGAGCTTAACGATTACGCAGCAGTTCCGACATATGCAATAGAATTTTCTGACTATTTTTAATACTAATAGAGTAATAGTCAGAACACCAACCATCTTGCTCTCTGCCATTTTCTAGGGCAGGACTTATCCAGCTAACAACTGTAGATTCATTTCAAGATGATTCAATCAATTAAAATGATGGAGCGGGTGATTTGTCTTTGTGCTATACGAGATTGGTAGCCTCGGTTCTGGTGCATTACTCTTCAACTAACATCGTCAGTCTAATGCCTCAGCATAGATCTATCTAGGGCATCACTCGACATTTTATCCAATCACGGGTTTCAACCTCTCGGGTTTATGTCCTGTGCTCCTGATAGCGCTAGTATTCTCCTGAGTGACTGTATTGTGGAGGGTATGGCTGTGGTCAGTTCGGCAGGCTCTTTAACTATACTCAGCGTCTCTAACATCAGTGGCATGATGTTAAATTGCTGATATTTATTCGCTCCGCTTAATTTAATGTTCCATTAAGCGGAGCGAATAATAACGAATTCATAGAGGGGAAAAGTATCAATTGTCAGCGGACTGCTCTGCGTTTTTCATTAATATTTCGAGCATTTCCTCTGTGATCCTGCCTTCTTTGAACATTTCGAGAAGTTGTGTTTTAACACTGTTGTCGGCAATGATCTGTTTAGTGCATTTATCGAATTCTGCTAATGTGATGTTCTCTAGGAGTGCATTAAGCACTATCTCAATACTTGGTTTAACGCCTTTCGATTTGAGTCTGGATTTCAATTCACTGATTTTAGATTGTGCTTTTGGTGTAGCTCTGAATTGCACAACTTTTGCTTTGCTAGTCATAATATACCTATAAAAAAATACCTTTAATATTATTGTATCTATTGGTTAAGTAAGTGAAAAGGTAATTCACCACCTTCCAATAAAATACCTTGAACAAACCCATCGGTTTCTTTGACAATGTTTCTTCGCTCAAATGAGTGTTGCAGCAGGTTATTATTGGAGTAGTCGAGGAAATCCACGACAAAGCAGATATTAGCCTGATCTGTTTTCTTACGAAGTCCACGACCTACACGTTGACGCAACTCCACCTCCGCTTTCCCGCCACCGGCAAGAATTACACCACCGACACCGGGAACATCGACACCCACGTCGAGTATTGTAGAGCCAATTAGTACATCAATCTCACGGTAACGTAGCTTATCGAGTTGAGCCATTCGTTCAGCCTGTTTGCTCTCACCGAAGATGAATTCTGTTTTAATACCTATACTTCCCAGCATTTCCTTCAAAATCTGACCGTGTCGTTTGAGCCTAACAAGGATCATTACGGTCAATTTGTGTCCTACCATTTTTTTTGCCTGATGGACGATTAGACTATTTCGAGCAAGATTGTAAGTAATGCCAAGTTGCGCGGCTCGTGTGTATGGGGAGTTACGACCTAAACGTGAATTTCCAACCTTTTCAGAAAGATCTTTTTTGATATTCACATCATCAGGTGTGTAATCTGTTCTTAGATAAAGGAAGTAAGGTTTTGCCAGAATACCTCTGTCTATGAGATATCGTTCCGATACTTTGATTCCAATAGAGCCGGTAACAGCCATCAACCGCATGTTGGCTTCTGCGGAATCTTTCATAAATGGCGTTGCTGTTAGACCTAATCGGTAATCGGCATTCACACACATGCGGCTGATATCATAAAAAGCGTTGCCCGATGATTCGTGTGCTTCTTCCAGTATCAATAAGCGAACTTCCTGCAACAGTTTTTTGATTGCCGCCTGTCTACGATAGTGAAACTCTCGTTTTTTCCCCCACTCTTTGCGTTGTTCCTCTTTGGTTGGATGCGGCTTGGTTGATTTTTTACCTTTGGGTGGTAGTTTTTCAACAAAACGAGGGAACTCGTCAAGAAAGCTAGCGAGAGTCTGAATGGTTGCTACGTTAATATGGCGCGAAAAGTGGAACATGCCGTCACCAACGATCCCGATTTTTTCTCCTTTCAGGTGAGGTTCGCTGTTTTCTGCTCTGTAGTTGATAGAACGTTGAAAATTGTCTCTCATTTGGTGCATTAGCACCGATCGTGTGGTGATAAACAGTGTCAGTTGATTAATACGAGCGGCGGCTTTACAGCCCACTACGCTTTTCCCACCGCCAGTTGCAATCTGAGCAATCATCCCTCCTTGCTTGACCATACGCTCGACTGTTTCATCCTGATAAACGTAATCAGGATTGTACGGGAACTCGTTTATTTTTGGGTTAGGTTGACCCAATGGCTGGATCAACGGCTTGCGCTGCAAAAGTACTCTGTGACCTGCTTTCTCTAACTTCTTTGTCACTGCCTGAACAAAACCTGATGGAAAACTGCGTGTTGTCCAGTTGAACATTGTCGATCTTCCATCCCATCCGCTTGATTTAAACTGTGCCCCATCAACCTCATAGCTCAGTGCATCTTGAACACAGCGTAAAACACCCTCATCGGCATTTTTACTTATTAATGCGTTGACTGCATTATATGCAATAACGATATCCATAAATAAGACCTTATATTTTTTAAAAAAACAGATATTATATTAGGTATGTAAATACTTATGGAAAAGTATGGAAAAAATACAATGGAAAGTAAAACTAAATTTTTAGAGGTGGAGACGGGAAAACTCGTTCCTAACGGCTGGAATACCAACAGTGTTCCACTAATGAACATGGACAAATTAAGAGAATCACTCACTCGCCTCGGTTTGTTTAAACCCATCATTGTTCGTGAGGTCAGGGACAAATACGAGATCTTAGGTGGTGAGCATCGTTGGAGAGCTGCTGTAGAACTTGGTATGCCGACCGTCATGATTGCCAATTTAGGTGAAATCAGTGATTCAACCGCAAAACAAATCTCTGTTATCGACAATGAGCGATACGGTGAAGACGATGCGGACAGTTTTACCCGTTTGCTTGAGGAAATTCAGACAGATCTTTCCTACAGTTTTGCAGACCTTGCTCCGGTTGATGACATTCTCAAAGACGTAATGCCTACCATCTCGACAGAAGCAGCGTTTCGGGAGTTAGAAGCTCTAAGCACTGAAATGGGGGCAAACACTGAAATGGATGAATCCGGTTCTGAGTTATTACGTGAAAGAGCTGAAAGAGCCGAGGTGAGTTCTCACCAAACCATGCGATTTAAGGTTACGACAGATGCGGCGGAAATGATTGAAGCCGTGATAGCGGCCGTTATCCGTGACGAGAACATTAAAACGGGCAACAAGATGGAAGATGCCGGGGAAGCACTGTTATTCATTGCAGAAAAATACAGGGAAGTACGCTAATGGAAAAGAAATTTGAAATTGTCTACTTAGACCCTCGCGTTCTGATCCCATATGAGAAGAATGCAAAAAAGCATAATGAGCAACAAATTAAAGATCTTGCCGAAGCCATCAAAAAACGTGGTTTTGACCAACCTATCACGGTTGATAAAAGCAGGGTGATTATTACCGGTCACGGTCGAACTGAGGCATCAATCTTTGCTGGTCTGGCAAAAGTGCCGGTCATTGTCCGCAACGACCTGACAGAATTCGAAGTTGCCGCAAAACGACTGGAAGATAACCGCCTAGCCAGTACCGACTACGACGCTCTGGTACTGCAAGAAGAACTGAAAAACCTGATTGACGGTGACGTGGCTGTTTACGGATTTTCTGATCGTGAATTGAGTGTATTGGTTGAAGACATGATCGACTCAATGGCAACTGATGGCTTAGTTGTGGATCTGTCAGTTGAAACTGAAAGACAGAAAGACGAGCACGATGTGGTCGCTCATAAAGTGGCAAACGAAGATGTCCGGCTAGTGGACGTAATGGGATTTAAATTGATTCCTGCAAGCTCTGCGATTGTGGTTGGGGATTTACTCGCTCACATGGAAGAAATGACCGGAAAGGAAGGGATAGACGCTTTTCTGACGTTTGCAGAAAAAGTCTCTAAGGAAATGTACGGGGAACAGCAATGAGCGATTACATTATTAACGTTTCATTCGATACCCGTGTGACGAAAACAACCCGCACACTCGAGGTCGCTGAGTCATTCGGCTTAGGTATGGATGATAAGCAATTCACTCTTTATGACAACTTACCGGTTCAGATTGATCAGGGTGATGTTGTGTACATCACGGGTCAGTCTGGTTCAGGCAAATCGGTGATCCTGAGAGAGCTGCAACGACTGATGAAAGGCGAGAGCAAAACTGTAGTGTCCATCGACGATATCACCTTTGATAACGACAAGAATGTTATTGATCAGGTCGGAAAGACTACCACAGAAGCGTTGAGCTTACTGTCAATGGCAGGTTTGAACGATGCTTACCTGTTTATCCGCAAACCGTCTGAGATGTCTGACGGTCAACGTTACCGGTTGAAAATTGCAAAATTGATTGAATCTGGTGCTCAGGTATGGGCGGCTGATGAATTTGGCGCTGTGTTAGACCGCGTTACCGCACAGGCTGTAGCGTCAAACTTCCAGAGAGCGGCGCGTAATGTTGGTGCAACCGTTATGGTAGCCACTACCCATGAGGATCTGATCAATGCATTACGCCCTAGCATAACAATTACCAAGCACTATAAAGAGCGGGTGAAGGTGGAATATGGACGTGATCATTAATCGGCATAAACCGGAAGATTTCCCGAAACACTTAGACTTCATGAAAGACATGGTTGTTTCGAAAGGAACGGTCGAAGATTGGCATGAGCTTAAATCACTCCACTATAAGACAGATGGCAAGCCGTTTGCACCGAGCTACTACAAATGCACATTAGGTGATCGCTTAGTGGGGGTTGTAGTGATGGCATACCCAAAGCTGCTGCTTGCACCACGACACCGGATGTTTCCAAAACTGAAACCGACCACTAACACTACGGTTGCTAACCAGTATTGGGGAAAATACGTTAACGCAAATTTCGCAGTTATGAGCCGCTGTGTAGTCGATACGCTGTACCGAGGTCTTGGCGTCAGTTACCGGTTAATCAACATTGCCTCACGTATGCATGATAAGCCGATCATTGAAATTCAGTCCTCAATGAGCAAGTACAATCCATTTGCAATGAAAGCCGGATTTGATTTCATTCGACCAGAACGGCCGAAAACCTATGAAAGTGCGTTGCGTGTATATCAGCGTCATTTCCGATCAGATGCTGGTGACACGGAATCAATCGTAAGAGAGCTGTTTTCTATGACTGATGTGCGTAGGCGTAGAGCGTTATCTGATCTAGTCGCTAATTATCATAAAAACTCGTCATTGGCGAAGGCCGGTCGGAATAGAGGCACAACAATTCAGGATATTTTGGACACCTTAACGACCGAGGAAGCGATCGTTAAATTTCTCAAAGAAATCCATAACCTCAGTTTTACCACACCCTTATATGGGGCATATCGAAATCCAGACTTCGGGAAAGCGTTGCCAAGTGACATCCCACTTCTGGTATTCGATAACCAAGATGTACGCTCACAAATGGATACAAAGCGTTTAAATGTGATTTAAAAAAGGATTCTTAAACATGGACGTAACTGAAAAGCAAAAATCAATTATCCGCACTGTCTGGATTGGAGTAGAGCGGGGTAATCCTGTCGATATGGACGAGTTACTGGAAATGCTGCCTTATAAAACCAGCAAACAGTCTATGCAATTCTCTATCCGTGCCCTTATCAAAAAAGGGATCGTTGTTAAAAGCGGTTTGAGAAAACGCGCAACAGATGGGTATAACCGTGTGGTGTATGAACTGACGGATCTCGGTAGAGCAGTTGCAAAAATGTATAGTTAATAATACCGTGCTCTCAATAATATATATTAGTAAACAATATAAATTTGATATCTATATTGTTTTGATATTTGTTTTGTTCTTATATCTTTCTTAGTAAGAAATTTATATAAATATTATGGGAGCAAGGTCTTTTTATTAACACTGCGGAAAAGGAATTTTCGAGTGGCAATCAGGGAAGAAAGAACACGACTGTCTGCTTCACAATGGGCGGAAGCTGAGGCGGCTTGGTCTTCTGGGGAGTTTTCATTATCTCAGTTAGAGGGGCGCTTCGGTGTAAGGCGAGAAACGCTTTCACGTCATTTCAAAAAAAAGAAGGTCATCAAAGGCACGGATGCTGTTGGGAAATTAGTTCGTGAATCAATCAGGTCAGATGCTGAAATAAGGGCGAAAGAACGCTCCGCGTTAATTGAAGAAAGGCGGGGTAAATATGACCGCTTTGCATTCAATATTGCCGCTCTGCTGATGAGAGAAGTCACTGAGGGTTCTAAAGCCTTAGCAACAGGCTCGGCAATTGGTTTTGCTGAACGGGAAGCCAATATAAAGGCACTACAACGGGCTTCAATCACGTTAAGTAAGTGTTTTGAGGTGTCTAGCAAATCTCTCAACATGGATAAAGTTGATGTTGAAGAAGATGAGCTTCCGGCACTGATGTTTGGTGAACTGACACAAGCACAGGTTGCGGAATTGCGAAAAGCTGAGGAACCGGTTGATCTGTCGGAAGAACTCGACTTCGACACTGAGAGTGAAGAAAACGGCGGGGGTGAATGATGGCTCAGAACAATAGTGGTCTGCAATTGGTTCAGCTCCATAAAGGGCAGATGTCAGTATTCAAATCACCTCATCGATTTAAAGTCGTCTGTGCTGGTCGGCGTTGGGGTAAATCCCGCCTATCTATCTCTAAGCTGATGAAAGAGGCTATAAAAGCGCCTAAACAGCGAGTTTGGTATATCGCCCCGACTTACCAGATGGCAAGGCAGATTCTTTGGGATGATTTGCAGGAATTGATCCCCCGTAAATGGATCAAAAAGAAAAACGACACCACAATGACCATCTTGCTGAAAAACGGCAGTGAGCTGGGATTAAAAGGCGCTGATAAGCCGGACACTCTGCGTGGAGTCGCATTGCATTTTGTTGTACTTGATGAGTTTCAGGACATGAAGCCTGATACTTGGTACAAGGTCATTCGTCCAACTCTTTCATCCACGAAAGGAAAGGCGCTGATTATCGGTACACCGAAAGGTTATTCCGCTTTCCATAAGCTCTGGACTATCGGGCAAAATCCCTCGATGCAGAAGAAAGGGCATTGGAAAAGCTGGCAGTTTGTCACCGCCGATTCGCCATTTGTTCCAGATTCAGAGATTGAGGCAGCCCGTGAAGATATGGACCCTAAATCCTTTGCTCAGGAATACCTTGCTTCTTTCGAAAATATGTCAGGCCGAGTGTACTATCCGTTTGAACGAAAAACACACGTTAAGCCATGCGAATTCAACCCGAAACTACCTATTTGGATAGGGCAGGACTTCAACATTGACCCTATGTCGTCGGTGGTATTGCAGCCTCAACCGAACGGAGAACTGTGGGCGATAGATGAAATTGTCTTGTTTTCATCGAACACAGTTGAAGTGTGTGACGAAATCGAACGCCGTTATTGGCGATGGAAAAATCAGGTTGTTATCTTTCCTGACCCAGCGGGTAGCTATCGTCAACATGCACGAGGCGAGTCGGATATTGATATCTTTAAGGAAAAGGGGTTTGCGCGCATTGATTTTCCTAAAAAACACCCTCCGATTGCGGATCGAGTCAATGCGACAAACCGTTTATTGATGAGTGCTGCGGGGACAGTTAGACTTCATATTGACCCAAAATGCAAGCATCTCATTGAATCATTTGAAAAGGTCATTTACAAACCGGGTTCTAGGGATATCGATAAGGCTGCGGGTATTGAGCATAGTACTGATGCGATAGGTTATCCGATTCATAGACGATTCCCTGTCAAAGAACGCACAATTCTCGGTGGTTCACGTTAACAATGTAGTTATATAAATATCTAAAGGATTTTAAATGGAAGTTGAATCTTTAGACCAAAAAGTATTGAAGGAATTAGTCAGTCGCCGTCATCCCGAATATGAGGGACGACTAGAGCATTGGAATTTCTTGGCAGCCACTTATGCTGGTGGACGTAATTGGTTCCAACACAATATTTTTCGTTATTTCAAAGAGGGTGATAAGGAATTTAAGGAGCGTCTGGAACGCGCCTATCGCTTCAACCACACACGCGAAGTGGTCAACCTTATCAACAAGTACATCTTCAGAGAAAACATCTCTCGTGAACGCTCTGATGCCCCTGATGCAGTAAAAGCATTTTGGGATCGAGCTACCCGTGAGCAAATGACTCTTGATGAGCTGATGTCAGCAATCGATATCCAAACATCAATCTTTGGTCGGATCTGGATTGTCGTTGATTCGACAATGAAAGATGTGGAGGTGACTTCTTTAGCTGATGAAAAAAAAGCGGATGCTCGTGCTTACGCCTACTGGTTGCCCCCCCAGCAAATGTTGGATTTCGCCTATGACGATGATGGCAACCTGCTTTGGGTACTAACACATGAACTGGTGCGTGATGATGCCAACCCGTTCACCTCATCCGGTAATTTAGAAAATCGGTATCGGCTGTGGACGCGGGAAAGTTGGTTTTTATTTCGTGAAGTTAAGGCTAAAAAGGGCAGCGCTAAGCAAGCACAAATTGAGCTGGAGAATTACGGCGAACACAAATTAGGTGTTGTACCTGTGTTTCCTGTTGATTGCATGGGAAATGCCCAATCACGCTATTTCAGTCCGTCATTAATTGATGATATCGCATACCTTGATAGGGCTGTTGCTAACTACCTTTCTAACCTTGATGCCATTATCCAAGATCAGACTTTTAGCCAGTTGGCTATTCCTGTTCAGGCAATGATGCCGGGCGATGAAAACCACACGAAGATTTTGGAATTCGGCACAAAACGAGTCTTTACCTATGATGCTGAAGGCGGAGCACAGCCATTTTATATGTCGCCAGATCCAAAACAGGCATCAATGATCATTCAGACCGTTCAAACAGTTATCAATGAAATTTACCACTCAGTCGGTGTGGCTGGTGAACGAACCAAACAGGATAACGCAAAAGGTATAGATAACAGCTCAGGGGCAGCAAAAGCCTACGATTTTCAGCGTGTAAATAGCTTATTGATCACCAAAGCTGAACGGTTACAACGCGCAGAACGGCAGATGCTTTATTTGGCTGCGAAATGGATGGGGCAGGAGAAAACTCAGGAAGAAATCGACGAATTGGTCGCATATCCCGAAAGTTTTGACGTTCGTGGCCTGATGGATGAATTTGATGTTGCTAAACAGCTTAAAGAAATCGAAGCGCCTGAATCAGTACGTCGTCACCAGATGGATATTCTAATCGAAAAAATCTTCCCAAACGTTTCTAAGGAGATGAGAAGTGCCTTTGATAAGGATTTAGAGGAATTTCCGCCAAAAAATAATCAATTAATGCTTGAAAGTAAGTATCTAAATACCTATGATTCAGGTAATAAAAAGGATCAAGAAACCGATCCGAAATCGACTCAAGAGACTGAGTGATTTATTTACAAGGAAAGTAAACAATGGATTTAGGGTTCAAGTTTATGGGTCGTCGCGGCGTCCTGATGAGCGAAGCTGATGATGGTACACAGGGTGGTAGTGGTGGCGATGCTCCACAATCAGAGAAAATCCCAGATGCAAGCACAGACAGTTATTCAGAACTTTCACAAGAAGAACTGATCGCTCGCCTGAAAGTGGCTGATACGGAAAAAGCGAATCTCATTAAAGAAACGATGAAACGTAAAACCGACAACAAGACACTGGCAGAAAAATTAGCGGCATTTGGTGATGCAACCCCTGAGCGAGTATCTGAATTACTGGCTGCTCAACAGGCTGCGGAAGAAGAAAAGCAACGCCGCGAACAAGAAGAGCAGGAGAAGCGTGGTGAGTTCGATGCTGTCAAAAAACAGATGGTCGACGCTCATAAAGCTGAGTTGAAAGGCCGTGATGATCACATCACTATTTTGAACAACGAAAAGCAAGCTCTACGTTCTCAGATCCTTGAACTGACAGTAGGTTCAGCGTTCTCCGGCTCAAACTTCTTACGTGAAGAAACGCTGATTACACCAAGCAAAGCTCGTGTGATTTACGGTACTCATTTTGAAGTCGGTGAAGACGGTAGTGTTCTTGGCTATGACAGACCCGCCGGAGCTAAAGATCGGGCTATCTTAGTTGATGGTGACGGTAGTGCTTTAGGTTTTGAACAGGCCATTGAACGCATTTTGAAAGCTGACCCTGAATCTGATGCTTTACTACGTAGCAAAGCCAAACCGGGTGCGGGTTCAAAGAGTGATCCTGTACTGGAAAAACAGCCTGTGTCGAAAGAAAAGAGTTCTCTCGACAAAATTGCTGGCGGACTTGCCAAGTTACGAGCCGGTAAGTAATTAACAAGGGGAGCTGGACGTTCCCCTCTAGCAAAATTTGTGTGCATACTAAAGGGAATTTACGATGCCATTACTGCGAGAAGAAGCTGAAAAGCTGTCTAATAACACGCTTGAACAGGGTGTTATTGAAACCATTATCGACCGTGAAGACTTGTTTGCGGTATTGCCGTTCATGAAAGTGGACTCAAAAGCATACCTGTATAATCGTGAGTCTGAACTGAGCGAAGCACAATTTATCGACGTGAACGATGAAGTACCGGAAGGTGCGGCAAAATTCACTGAACATGTTGCTAAACTGCGTATTCTGGCAGGCGACGTGGATGTTGATAAATTCCTGTCCTCTACAATGGGTGACACGAATAGCCAGATGGCGATTCAAATCCGCTCCAAAGTAAAAGGTCTGGCTCGTGCATTCCGTCGCAATCTGATCCTTGGTGATAGCTCCTCTAACGCTAAAACCTTTGACGGTATTCCGAAGCTGATTCACAACGACCAGAAAATCATTGCTGATTCTGCAATGACGTTCTCCATGCTGGATGAGCTGGTTGATGCAGTTAAAGATTTGGGTGCTGATGCAATCATGATGCGTTCCGAGCATATCCGTGCGTACCGTGCTCTGCTGCGTACCGTGAACGTCGGTCCTACCGAAATCATGATCGAAAACTTTGGTCGTCCAATGCTGACTCACAACGGCGTACCATTCCTCGTGAATGACTTCATTCCAAAAACCGGTGATACAAAAGCGCAGAAAGCTGACATTTACTGTTTGCATCTGAGCGAAGAGAACGGCCTGACGGGTCTGTACGGTGGTGATAATGCAGGTATCGTTGTTGAAGATATCGGTACTGTACAGAACAAAGATGCCACCCGTACCCGTGTTAAATGGTATTGCTCTCTGGCAAACAAACACAACAAAGCTATCGCGGCTCTGACAGGCGTAGCTCTGTAATAGGTGCAGGTGACCGAAAAGGGTGAGGCGAAAGCCCACCCTTTTTTCTTATAGGGGGAGTAATTATGACCGAAAAGCAAGTGAAATTGACCGAAAGTTCAATGCGTGGTTATAACGGGCATCTGTTTATGACCGAGTTTCAAAATGGCAAAACAATAACGCCGGTATCTCAACGAAAGCAGGATCGTATTTTGGCTACCGTTCGTTCTGAAATTGCCGCTAAACCGGCAACGAAAGAGTTGGAAACAATGCCGCCAGTCACACCACCGATTAAAGAGCCTAGCGTATCGGAAGACAAACACGAAGAAAGTTAAGTAATAACAGTAGTGCGGTCGGGATGACCGCACCTTCTCATTAAGGAAAGTGAAAATGAAACCCGCCAAAGTAAAACTCTTGGAATCAGCATTTTCCGGTTATACCGGTGTCATGTCTGGTGTCATGTTTGAGAACGGTGTAAGTAAAACCGCCATTCCGTTTATTGACCAACAGCGGATCTGTTCAATTATGAAAGCCGAAACCGTGGAGGGTAAAAATGTGAGTGGGGCGGCTGCATTAGCCGAATCTCGTGAAATTACAGCAAAACAAGCGTTGGAACTGGAAACGAAAGCGAAACCAATCGCTGAATTGCTACGTGAGGGAGAAAATGATGCGCCTGTTACTCGGTTCACACGGAATGAATTAGAGGCGTTGGCTGATAAAGGCGGGATTACTGCTTTGCGTAAAATTGGCAACGAATGCAATGTGCGTGAGAAGTCAATTGAAGCGATGATCGAAAGTATCCTCAACGTGGCAGGTGAATAATGTCAAAACTGGACGTAATCAAATCAGGCGGTGTATCAGAAATTACTGTGATGTTTGATGCGCTTGATATAGAGAAAGCCTCTTATTCATTGTTCGACATTGCCGGTAAAACGATTATTGCTGACCAAGACATTACTCTGAATAGCGGCGATCTGAGCGCATCTTTTTCCATCTCAGGTGAACATAATACCTTAGTGGATGATAAAACCAAAGATATGCGTCGTGTTGTGGTGAAAACAACCACAGCAAGTGGTCGGGTATCTGAATTTGAACAGTATTATGCTGTTATCGCCTCAATAGAATTAGCTGTACCAAGCGAGTCTTTCATTACCCTGATGGAAGCAAAACTGGCTGCTATGGATATGTATTCCTCAGATGCATTTCTGCTCCTGAGTGATCATACACAGCGTCAGGCTTTGATAGAGGCAACAAGACGCCTCAAGAATATGAAATTCAGTCTCAAGCGGGTTTATAAGATCTCGGATAGCGAATACGACCGGCCTCAAAACGTGTTAGCGACTAATACATTACCGTTCTATCTGGCTGGTGAGTTTAAAGGTGATGCAATTGATTTCTCTGAATTGACAGAAGAAGAATACCGTGCACTGCCTGATTATTTCCTCAATGATATGGCGCAAGCCTGCATGATTGAGGCTGTTTCTGTTGTGACTACCGGTGGTGCGGCAGATGCCCGTGATGAGGGCGTACTGTCTGAATCTATTGGTGAAACAACCAATATGTATCGTAGCGGCAGGGCAGCAACACAGGCATTGTCGCGTAAAACTTGGCGCTTAATTGCACGCTATACAGACAATGTGATTCGCATTCGCCGAGGGTGATATGAATATCAGTTGGCAATCAACCGCAACCATTTATCGTAAATCTGAAACATTGAATATTTATGGAGAACCTGAATTACAGTTTGCTGGAAAATCACCGGTCGGAATTGTTCGTTTTATTCAGGCATATGATCGTTCATCTGTACGAGCGGATAGTTCGGCATCACGAGGTAAAGCGGATATTGAGTTGTTTGATGCCGTTCTGATCTTCCCCGAAAAAACAAAGCTCAATATTGACGATGTGTTGTTGGTTGAAGGTGTGAAGTTGGAGATTAAAAGCATTCACAACAGATTCGGCTTAAGGGGCAAGGAGGGGCATTTTGAAGTGGGAGCAAACTTGTGGGTATCTCAGTAGACATTGGTTCATTTAAACGTGTTCAGGAACGTTTGACGCACAGTCAGCATGCTCTCAAAAAGAACTTACTCAATGAATTACGGAAAATGGCGACTGAAATGCAGAAGTATGCCCGCGCCATGATCCCCCGTGAGACAGGTAGCCTTGAAAGTGCTGTCTTCGCTCATGTTGTAAATAGAAGGGATGAGGTTCATGTGAATCTTTATGTTTCTGAGCACAAGAAACGTGAAGGATTTAATGCTCGTGGTAAGTCCGTCAAGAGTGTTTCAGTCGGTCGTTATGCCAAATACATGCACAATGGACAATATCGGCTTGGGATATTGTCACGAATTAAACAGCAGAGTAATTATGCTACCAATATGCGGGTTAAAGTTGGTAACGGGTTTATCGAACGAGCCGGTAATACCGTATGGAAACGCAGCCGTGATGATCTAAAAGAAGCGGGTATAAGAGCGGGTTTTGGTCGAGGTCGATGGAAATGATTTTAGAAGCATTTACTAAATATCTTGAATCAAAAGGAGTGGGAAAAATAGGAAAAGATCTGTTTTGCCACTATATGCCACCCAAAATACCTCGTGGCTATCTGGTTATGTCGCCTAGCGATGGGATTAAAATTGATTCAGAGTTAAAAGGCTACTATCAAGACATTTTTCCGTTTATGATTAGAGCCGAAAGTATTGGAAAGGTTAACCAATTAAGTCATGCTGTTATGGAGCACCTTTCAGTACGTGATATTGAGATTAATGGAGTTTATTTCAATTTAATACAAGTCATTACATTGCCTACTATCTACCCTCAAAATGACGGAGGTTCTTTTGAAGCAGGCGTTGTGATAGAGTTCAGTTGTTATTTAAAATAAGTAAGGGAATACTTATGGCAGGTTCAAAAGTTGAAAATATTAAGCTAGGTGCATGTAACGTTTCTTTCAAAGGCGTTGATTTGGGTTATACCAAAGGCGGTGTAGAGGTGGAGGTTACTACTGACACACTGAAAGTGACGGTTGACCAGTTTGGTGAAACCACCGTTTCTGAGTTGATTCAGGGGCGTAATATCAAAGTGACTGTGCCACTGGCTGAAACCGTCCTTGAACGTCTGGCTACCGTAATGCCGGGTAGTGAAGTGGGCGGTGCTGGTGATGAGATTACCATCAAGACCGGTATTGGTATCAACCTTGTTGAAGTGGCTGAATCTCTGGTTCTGACTCCGCTCAACAAAGATGATTACGTCCTGACTCTGCCACGTACTGCTACAGCAGGTAGCTTCACCATGGCATACAAGCATGATGATGTTCGTGTGTTCAATATTGAATTTAATGCTTACCCTGATGACAGTGGTGTATTGGGGAAAATGGCAAAAAAAAAGTAGTTACTGAATCTGCTTCTAAAGATAAAAAATCTGAGGGAAGCAAAGTTCAGAATAATCAATCTGTGGCATAGCACAATACAATCTAAGATTAATTAATTTAATCTGGTAAGTATGTGAATACATATTATATTATAGGGCTTCTATTTGAAGCCCTTTTTATTACATGGAGTTTAAGATGGCAAAACTACTTGACCTTGACGCTATTGCCCCAAAACCTAAAGAAGTTACTTTGCGTGGTGTGAATTACAAAATGTCGCCAATGACGGTGGGTTTGTTCGCGCTGGCGCAGCAATTTGATTCTCAGGATATCGAAAACCAAACTCCGGCTGAGCAATTAAAGGCAGGGCTTGAGATTGTTCGCAAACTGCTTCCTGACATGGGAGAAATCGAAGCAAATAACCTAACACCAGAGCAGGTACAGCAAATTGTTCTCTTTGCATTTCAGGAAGGCGAAGAAACTAATGTGCGTCATGCTGGAGAAGACGCAAAGTAATAACCCGTCAGGAAAGCGGAGTCGAGATTGTTTCTATCGATTTTGGTTTCTACTTTTGTCGTGTTGTTGCTTTTTATGGCGAAACCACGGAATCGGTTATCGCCATGCCGCTTGAACGGTTCTGGTTATTAAGTCGGAACATAGACCGTATCAAGTCAGAAGATGATATTCGTCGTTTGCAGACAGCTAGGGGTGCTCAGGCAACGGCGGATAGTTACACGGCATTTGAGAAAAGTTTACAGCAGCGATTGGGGCAGCCGGTCATTATGAAAAAGGTGTTGTCACCTTTCCATGCCGAGGCTGATCCAGATGCCGAACTGAAATTAAGGAATATATTCGGTAAGGGCTAAGGATGGCTGACTCATTAGGTTTTCGATTGTCGCTGGACAGCAAAGAGTTTGAGATAAAGATCGATAATGCGGGTCGTTTACTCAATCGTCTCTCCAATCAAGGTACAAAAGCCAGTACGGGTGTTAAGCGTTTAGAGGGCGGGTTTAGAGGTTTTGGTCGCACGTTGTCAGATACGATTACTACAATCGGTATGGCATCTTTTGCAATTGGAACACTAAAAACCGCCCTTTTTGATTGGCAAAAAACTATTCTTGATAGCGCAGGAAAATTAGAACGCCTGCAAGTCATGTTACAAGGCTTGGCTACATCTTCGGATAAAGCAGCCGAGTCAATGCGAGACTTCCAATACATTATTTCATCGGCAAAACAAGCTCCTTTTTCTATTGATGCTATTTCAGATAGCTTCGTTAAATTAAAATCATCAGGAATAGATCCAACCAAAGGTTCTATGCAAGCTCTGGTTGACGCAACTGCTCGATTTGGTGGTGATAGTGAGCTTTTGAAACGGGCTACAATTGCAATCCAACAAATGTCTGGTAAAGGCGTTGTCTCGATGGAAGAACTTCGTCAACAACTTGGTGAAGCAATCCCTACCGCGATGCAATCAATGGCATTAGGTATGAACGTGTCAATGGCTGAATTGGTTAAAGCAGTTTCTAGCGGCTCTGTTCGTTCAAAAGATGCTATTGAATCAATGATGAACATTTTGGAAGTCTCATACGGCGGCTCTGCCAAGCGAATGATGAACACCTATGTTGGTTTGTTATCACAAATGCAAACTAACGCCGCCCTTTTAGCCAAATCCATTGGTGACTCTGGTTATATGGATGCCGTTAAAGATGCAATTCGAGATATAAACAGCTTATTGGGTAGTAACGCGGCTGTTTACTATGGAGAGCAATTTGGCAAGATGGTTAAGGAAATTATTGACGCCTCTAAAGAAATGCTTGTTTGGATATTTAATAACAAAGAAATGCTACTGTCTTTAGGCTCAGCATTAATGCATATCGCTGGCGGTGTACTTGTTCTGTCCTTTTTTAAGTCAATAACTGGTGCGTTAACAGGTTTTAACAGAATGATCGCAACGACTGTGACAAGTTCTGGCGGTCTAGCAAGACAAATGGTTTTAATCTCTCAACGCGCTTCTGGCATGGGGCAAAATCTTAACCTTGGAACAATTGCCATTGGAAGAATGAAACATGCTTGGCGTGGTTTAGACGCTGCTATGAAAGCCAATGCCATTGTCTTTGCGGTTACTACGATTATCGAGGTTCTTGCTTTACTTGCATGGTGGTATGACAAAGTCAATGAAAGAGCCAAAAACGCGATGGAGACGGCTAAAAACACGCCTGAATTGGTGACTGATGAACAAATGGAGGACTTAAAAAAAGCAAAGGAAAGTCAATTAAAAGAATTAGAAGAAATTGAAAGCAAAATCAAATATCAGCAAGAGCTTATGCAACCTGCTTTAGAATATAAAAAGAGTGGTAAATCTCCCAACGAAGAAGCGTTGAATCAAGCTTTGGAAGTAGAAAAAGCCTTATTAAAGGAAAAAGAAAAAATTGCTGGAAAATTACAAAAATTACAAGATGCTTTAACTAATACCGAAATCGCTAAAGCTAAAATTGCGTATGAAAGAAAACTATCCCAACTTGAGAATAGTATTGAAAGAGAAGATGGGGTCAGAAAATCAGAGTTAAGATCCAAACTTGAGGCTCTTAATGCTGAAATGGTAGCGAAACTCAACGCGGTAAAAAATGATACTGCGTTGCAACTTTCTATCCGGAAGGAATACGGTGAGAAAATGGGGGTTTTGTACAATGAGGAATTAGAACGTGGTAAAGAAAGTATTACCAAACAGGCAGATTTAACTCGAACTGAAATTAATCGCATAATGAAAGAGTTAACTGAAGTTCGGACTCGGGCTGGAAATAATACAACTGATATTCAGAAACAGCAGATTACTCAACTTGAAAACCAGCTATTATCCGCCACTAACTCTCTAAATAATTATGAAAAAATGTATCAAACCACCCTTGAACGTATAGCCAATTCTGCAAAGATGTTTATGGGGTCGATGATCGGTATTAATGGTGAGGCTATAGATGCTACATCCGATGCCCTCGGTGATAAATTAAAAACTATAGAGGATTCGAGCCGTAGAAATTCCGCATCAGCACGTTTAGGTAATGGTGAGAAAATAAAGACAATCGATGGTAGAACCGCCACCTCACAACAAGAATTGCAGACTCATTACAATATAGTGGATGCGCTTAAAGAAGAAAAAATTAACGTTGATAATCTTGAAGTTGCCTATAAAAATTTAAGTAAAAGTCATAAAGCAAGTATAGATGCAGCAATGGCAAACGCACGTATGGCGGGTAATGCTGCGAATGAAAAGAAGGATAACTCCAAAGCTGAAAAAGCTAAACGTGAAGCTGAACGTGTGGCTGAGGCACATCGTAAGATCTTGAGCGATGCTGATGCTATGTCGGCAAAGATCGGTTTTGGGAGCCAAGAGGTTGTTAAATATAATCAATCATTAGATGAATTGAGAAAAAGCCTTGAAAAACTCTCCAAGGCCTCTCCACAAGAAGGAATTTTGTCTCAAGAGCAGATAGATGATGCCACAGCGTGGTTGGCGGAAATCAAAGCTGAAATAGAAAACGATGATTATCTAAATGCTTTGGCAAAAAACTCTGCTGATCAACTTATTTCAAAATGGGCGGGGTTTGCGAATACAGTTAAAGGTAATATGACACAATCCATTGCAGAAATGCGTAGCGAGTTTGAAAAGAATTACCAAGCAGCCGATAATTATTTTGCCAAGATTATCAAGGCAAATGAAAAAAATACCGAAGTTTATGAATATCTAAAAGCAGAGCAAGCAAAATTCCACGCTGGCAAAGAAGAAGCAATGGTGCGTATGACTGAAACCGCTACGGCGAAGATGGCATACGATTACCAGAATCTGGGTAAGTTAATTGACGATAATTTCAAGAATATTTTCGATAACCTCGAAGATAAGCTTATGGAATTTCTTGATACCGGTAAATTTAATATTGCTGATTTCGGTAATTTTATTTTTAAAGAGCTTCAACGTAGTTTTATCCGTAGCATGGTTATTTCACCGATGATTAACGGGCTAGGCTTAGGTGTTGGCGGAGACACAGGTGAAAGCTTCATCTCAAAAATCGGTGGAGCTATGGGAAGTATAGGAAGTATGTTTGGTGGTTCTGGTGGCTCTAATGCTACAGGAGGCACTGATGGCATTGCTAAACCTGCTCAATCTTTCGGTGAAAATGCCGCGTCTAAATCTACTGAAGAGCTTGGTAAGGCGGCGACTGAAACAACAGGCGCATTGCAGACAATGCAGTCACAAGGTATTTTCGCTACCATCGCTGGTTACGCTCAACAATTGTGGGCAATGTTCACTGGTACAACCGCACAAACCGCGAATACCGCTGCTACAACAGCTTCCTCCGTTGCAAACACCACTTTATCGGCTAGTGCGGCGATGGCTTCTGCATCGTTAATACAGCTTTCAATTGCTGCTACAACAGCGGCAATGAAGCAATCGATGGGAAGTTTTGCTTTTGCGAACGGAGGTATCATGAGTGAATCTGGAGCGATACCACTAAAAGCATATTCAAAAGGTGGCATTGCCACTTCACCTCAGTTGGCTCTCTTTGGTGAAGGGTCACACAATGAAGCCTATGTACCTTTGCCTGATGGCCGTAGTATTCCTGTAAGTATGAATATTGCAGATAGCGATATTGGTGCAGGTTCAGATAAAAATGTAATCATTTCTATCTCTGTAGTAAATCAGGGAGGGGATAGCAATGAGGAGAGTAATTCCAGTAATGAATCGGCATGGAACGAAACGGCTCAGAAAATTAAATCCATTGTTCTTGAAACAATGACTGAAGAAAAACGACCGGGCGGTATGTTAAGAGAGTAATACATGGAACGTAAGACCTTTAAGTGGCATCCGAAGTTTGAATCTAGTAAAAGCTTTAAGCCAACAATTAGTAAGCAGGTGTTTGATGAAGGTTATGAACAACGATTAACGTCGGGATTCAATTGGCGAAAATACGAATGGAACTTGGTATTTGAGGGGGGATATCCCCTCATTCAAGAAATAGAGGATTTTCTTTACGAACATGGCGGGAAAGATTCATTTAATTGGGTGTCTCCGGATAAGAAACCTTATTTAATAGTATGTGAAGATTTTAATATTAAAAGAGATACGGGGAGTGCAACCTTAACAGCGACATTCAGGCAAGTATTTGATTAAGTTTGTCCTATTTCCATAGAAAAATAACACGATTTCAAGGAGAGAAACGTAATGACAGGAAAGTCAATCAGACAGCAAATTCAACTATTATCACCTGAATCTATCTTTGAGTTTTTTATTATCGATCTGCCTAATAATATGGGCGGAGGTAGATTTTATTTTCACGCTGGTACAAATGATCTGAACCAACCTGTTGTATGGCAGGGAAAGTTCTATCAACCTATGCCGATAAAGGCAACAGGCTTTGATATTAGCGGAGAAGGTAAACTTCCAAGACCTAAGTTAAAAGTTGTCAATCTGCATGGATTGATTTCTGCTGAGCTGCAAACTAAAGACGACTTGTTAGGTTGTCAGGTGACACGCAAACGAACGATGCAATGTTTCCTTGATGCAGAAAACTTTCCTGATGGTGTCAATCCAGATGCAAATCCAGAACAGCACTTTCCTGATGATGTGTGGTTTATTGACCAAAAAAACCTTGAAACTTGTGAAATAGTGGAGTTTGAACTGGCGTCAGTTTATGACCTGATGGGAGTACAGCTTCCTAACCGCCAAGTGATCCGTAATTCTTGTCAGTGGGATTATCGTGGGGCGGAGTGTGGATATACCGGCCCCGCTTTTGATAAAGATGACAAACCAACTTCCATCGCTGGAGCAGATTTTTGTCCTAAGCGATTATCTAGTTGCCGAGCGCGGAAGAATTACTTTGCTGATGGCATCATTATGTTTGGCGGTTTTCCGGGAGCGACACGAGCATGATCCAAGAAATGATGAGTACATCTCTGTATTTGGAAATGCAACAGGCAGCCGTCACAGCCTATCCAAACGAAGCCTGTGGGTTGTTGGTCAACACTAAAGGAACTAAGTATGAGCTTGTGTTGTGTAAAAACGTTGCGGAAGACCCCGTTAATTTTTTTGTGATGAATGCAGGAGATCAAATAGCAGCAGAAAAAAGGGGGGAAGTCGTAGGGGTGTGGCATAGCCATACGGATGGAACTAATAAAGCCAGTGAAGCAGATATGGCAGGTTGTGAAGCCTCAGAACTTCCTTGGCTTATCATCAATGTGACAAAAAATTATAACCCTGAAATTGACAGTGAATTCATCATCAGTGATGTGAATGTCATTTCTCCGAATGGTTTTGAAATGCCTTATGAGGGAAGACCTTACGCTTTTGGAGTATTTGATTGTTGGATGTTATGTCGCGATTACCTCAAGCGAGAATTTAATATTCAGGTGGGAGCATGTTCGCATCTGCATATCCCTAATTGGTGGGATGGCGATAAAGATATTCTCAGTGACAACATCACTGAACAGGGATTTATTAAGCTGCCTTACGGAACACAGCCAAAACGTGGTGATCTATTTCTTATGAAAATAGGAGCTAAGATGCCGGATCATTGTGCAGTTTATATCGGTGATAACCTGATTTTGCATCATCAATCTAACCGGCTAAGTTGTAAGGCAATTTACGGTGGTATGTATCAGAAAACAACGATCCATCATTTACGGCATAAGGAATTGCTATGAGTGAAAAGATAAAAGAACCTAATCTCGTTACATTTGAATTTGGCGGCGTGCTGGGCAAGAAATTTGGCAAAGAGCACAAGGTAAAATGCACGACGGTACGACAAGGTGTCAGCATTATTAACTGCAACAGACAAGGGTTGCTCGCTTGGATGAAGCAGAATGCTAGAAAGTACCAGAAATACCATATCCGTGTGACCAGAGCCAATGGCGCAACACGCGAAATGAGCGAAACCGAATACCAGATGGAAAATAACGGGGACATGATTCATGTTTGTATTACGCCTATTTATCGTGGTGCTGGCGCTAAGGCTATGAGTATTGTTCAGGTCGTTGTTGGTGTAGCGTTAATGATAGCTTCAATTTGGCTCGGTCCAGCAGCTTTTATGGCTGGTCTTTCCATGTTGGCAAGTGGTGTAGTCGGTCTTTTGTCAAAACAACCGAAGCCAAACACGGGAGGGGCGGATAACCGCAAAAACTCAACTTATTTTGACGGTCCTGAAAATACGGTGGAACAAGGGGCGCCCGTGCCTCTTATTTACGGCGAAGAAATCCTTGTTGGCTCTCAGTTAATCAGCCTTAAACTGTCCGTAGAACAGCTAGTACCTGATCCGCCAGAACCCAAGAAGATTAAAACCGTGGTGGCTTAAAAACCAAAAGAGGCTAATTAAAGCCTCTTTTTCGCAATTTCATACACTTCATTCCGATTACGTTTTCCAATTGTTACAACGACAATAATTAGTTTTTTGTCTACGACTTCATAAACCAGTCTGTAACCAGATGCCTTGGACTTAATCTTGTAACAGTTTGGCATACCACTTAGTTTCGCTGATGGAATATATGGATTAATTGTTAAGGCTTTTAATTTCTTGGCGAATTGTTGTTGAATGTTCGAGCGAAGTTTTTTCCACTCTTTTGCCGCATCTTCTCTAAACTTTATTTTGTATGTCCTATCCTTGTTGCTCATAGATATTCATCCAAATCAATATCTACAAGATCCTGATTCTTACGAGCCTCTACAATTTGAATTAATTCTTTATCTTCCAGTTGATCTAATAAGCTTTCGTAAATATCAGCCGGAACACAATAGAATGCGGGCTTGTTGCGATTTAAGATAGCAACAGGATAACCTTCACCTGAACTAACAGTAGCCATTGGATTTTTTTTTAACTCACTAACGCTCGCTGTCACATTACTTAGGATAACTTGAGGCATATTTCCAACTCCTTAAAAGACCAGTTAATAAGTCATATTATAGTTATAAAAGACTGGATAACAAGTCTCTTTAAATTGTATTAGCATATTGCATTGTCTATTATAATACGTATTTGAATACCTATTTTTTGTGATATGGAGGTTACAGTGAAAAAAGAAAAAATATTCATAGCGGGAGCTGGTGGTGGTGGTGGTAGTGATCGCCCAAGACAGTCTATTGAAGCCCCTGATAATGTTGAGTCCAAAACACTTGCTTCAATGCTAGATTTATTGGGAGAAGGTGTAATTGGTGGTTTGAAAAATGGCGGTCAGTCTATCTTTTTGGACGACGTGCCTTTGTTAAACCCTGACAGCTCGCCTAACTTCAATGGAGTGAAGTTTTGGGAAAGAAGAGGGGAACAAAACCAAGATCCAATAGATGGCTTTGACGATATTGAAACGCCTTATAATGTTGCAACACAGCTTAAGGCTACAACACCTAAGACATTGCAAGTGGATAATGATGATGCCGACCGAGTGCGGATCATCATGGAATTCCCCCGTATGACTTCAACCGACAAAGAAAACGGAGACATAAATGGGACGGAGGTAAAATTTCAGTTTCAATTAGCCATAGGTGAAAGTTCGTTTAAGCCAGTCATTCCGTTAGACCATAAAGATAGTACGATTAAGATTGCCAAGAAATCGAGCGGTAAATTTCAGCGGGAATATTTTATTGATTTACCTAAGCCCGGCAAAAATTACCGTATTAAGATTATTCGATTTACGCCTGATACCAATAGCGACTACCTGCACAACAAAACTGTAGTGGCATCCTACGGGGAAATCGTATTTGCAAAAATGGCATATCCTAACAGTGCGATTGTTGGGATCACCATTGATTCACAGGAATTTGGTGGAAATATGCCTCGTCGTTCATACCTTGTTTCGGGTATGAAAATTCGAGTCCCTTCAAATTATCGTTCTGCAGACAACAGCTATCAGGGAGATTGGGACGGTGGCTTTGATATTCAGGTGTCATCTAACCCTGCATGGATTCTTTATGACTTACTGACGAACAAACGATACGGTTTGGGTAATTTCGTCAACGAATATATGATAGATACCGGTCAGTTCTATCAGATAGGACGATATTGCGATCAAGAAGTCCCTGATGGCTTCGGTGGTATGGAGAAACGGTTCACTATTAATACAGTGATTGCTAGCCGTCAGGAGGCATATAAGGTCATTTCTGACATTGCTTCGGTTTTCCGAGGCATGGTGTTTTGGGCTGGTGGTATGATAAACCTCCGACAAGATAGTCCGGCTACACCAGTCATGCAGTTTTCAGCATCAAATATCATCGATAAAGTCATCCGTAAGGGATCTTCACGGAAAGACCGCCCAACAGTTGCCGTTGTTACATACAACGATAAGGATGATCTTTACAAGCAAAATATTGAATACGTCGAGGATGAGGAGGCCAAGAAACGCTTTGGGATTCGTAAAACAGAGTCGCTAGCGTTTGGGTGTACCAGTCGGGGACAAGCGTATAGAACTGGTTTGTGGCTGCTTTATACTTCGAGAATGGAGACAGATGTTGTTATCTTCAAGGCAGGGATCGATAGCTCATTTCTGGTTCCCGGTGAATTGGTAAAACTGCAAGATAAATATCGTTCTGGTAAGCGTAATTCGGGGCGTATTAAGTCTTTTACCCAAAACAGCATAACACTGGACGCGCCAGTACGACTGGATAAAGAGGGAGCATTTATCACGTTTCTAACAGTTGACAGCCGTATGATAGATCGCAACTTACTTGAATCGACTGGCGAATACCAGACTGTGACATTCAAAGAGCCGATTAAAACTGGTGATGAACCTGTGGCAATGGGTATTTGGACTATCACTGAACCTGACTTAGAACCAGTTTTGATCCGTATTTTGAGTGTGAAAGAAAGTGATGAAAAAGGCACGTTTGAAATCACTGGTGTTGAACACAACCCGACTAAGTTTGAAGCGATTGACCGTGGGGCAATCCTCATTCCGCCTAAATCAAGCATCTTAGATCCGACTTTCATTAAACCCGTTGGTTTGCAAGTGACGGAGACAACTTATTTATCATCACCCGGCAACCTGTCTGTGAAACTGATTGTATTTTGGGAAGGACGTTCCCCTAAATATGTTGTCCGTTATCGCCGCAGTGATGTGATAGACAATTGGGTTCGCATCGAAGTCACCGATAATCAGTGTGAGATCCTAAATGTCGCTGACAATGCCCGTTACGATATTGAAGTATTTGCAATTTCAGTTACTGGCAGACGAACAGAAACCTTAGCGACTGTGTACAAAACGTTAGGTACTCTGATGCCACCTAGGGTACCTAAAAATCTTGTCGCGGTTGGGGACTATCGGCAAATAGTGTTGACTTGGATAAGCCCTGATTCAATCGATCTTGATACTATTCACGTTTATGGCTCAAGAACAAATAAATTAGAGACAGCAAGTTTACTGGCAAAAATCCCATCAACGACCTTTACGCATTCAGGATTGGATGATGACGCCACATGGTTCTATTGGGTCAGAGCAGTTAACAAGCGAGGCATGTTAAGCCCTGTAAATTCTAACTTGGGTACAAGTGCGACTACGAAAGATATACTGTCTTTTTTGAAGAATAAGATTACTTCAAGCGAACTAGGTAAAGAGTTATTAGAAGAAATCGAAACCAAAGCTGCCGGTGAAGACCTTGATGCAATACAAGATTTGGTTGGTGAAACGGATAAAAAGATCGATGCAATACAAGATTTGATTGACGAATCGGGTGAAAAAATTGATGAGATTGACAAAATAACAGGTGAAATCAAGGCTTCTCAAGATATTCTAAATTCTTCCGTTGAAACGGTAAAAGAGAATGCTAAAAAAGCCCTGAAAGATGCAGGTGACAACGCATCTAAGATTGTCAAAATCAAAAATACTGTTGACGAGCAGGATAAAAAACTCTCTTCAACGTTGGAGGCTATTCAAACGGTAAAAGGCAATATAGAAGCCGTTTTGCTCGAAGAGAAAAATTCTCGTATTGAGGGTGATAAAGCAACAACTGAAAAAGTTGAATTGATCGAAACAAAGATAAACAGCCACGATGCGGTCATTAAAAGGGCTGAATCTACTGCTGTTGATGCCGGGAAAACAACCGCTCGCGTTGCTGGTTCTGTTGAAGCGGTGGCTAAGGCTGCTATTGATACTGCGTTAAAAGGCGAAGAAGAAGTTAGGGAACAACGTGAAACCAACGCCAAGATATTCACTGACCAGAAAGTAATTGTGGATGGGCAGCAGGCATTGTCTCAAAAGATAGAAACAATGACCGCAGAGTTCAATCAAAACATCAAGGCCCAGTTAAGTGAGGAAAAACAAACACGGGCAAATGCGGATGAAGCATTGTCTAAGCAAGTTACGCAACTGAAAAGTGAAGTCGATCAAAACATCAAGGCCCAGTTAAGTGAGGAAAAACAAACACGGGCAAATGCGGATGAAGCGTTGTCTAAACAAGTTACGCAACTGAAAAGTGAA
>NZ_LFCV01000068.1 GCF_001037465.1 Xenorhabdus khoisanae | reverse complement strand
TTTTATATATTAATTAATTATTTATGTAATAAAAACTAATATGACTATTTTTAATTATTAAATCAATTAAGTTTAACTGTAAGGTAATGTTAATTTTTAATTTACATAAACACAACAAACACTATGATTAAATCTCATAATACATTTTTTTCATTAAAAAAAATTTATGGCATTGAAATGGTTAATGGGTAAAACTTTTTATTTTTCATGCATCTGTAATCGATATTTCAATTTAGTATTATGATGTATCATAAATATCTACTTCCTGTTTAATCAGCTATCTGATAAATACTAAATTGATTCAAACCCTATACTCAGAATTCATTTCATATTCTGACAATATATTTAAACAAAAAATTAACATTCGGAAGTAATAAAAAAAATGAAAAACTCAAACGAATTGATCCCATTAAAGATCATTGCCTCTGGAACTGCTTTGCCTGAGCATAAGGTGTATTCATCCGATTTAGATCTGAAATTAAATAAACCGAGTGGATTTGTACAAAAGCATTCGGGAATTGAATATCGTTACCATTCTGATTATGAAGCCTCTCCGGCCAGATTGGCGGTAGAGGCATTGCATAATACTTTACAAACACACCAAATTTCGCCGGATTCGATTGATTTATTGATTTCGGCTTCTGCAATACCTATTCAGGCTTTGCCTTATTCTGCTGCGCATATTTTGAAAGAGAGCCAATTAAAGGCAGGAACCGCCTGTTTTGATATTAATGCAAGCTGCGTTAGTTTTGTTTCCGCTTTGGATATTGCAGCAGGGTTATTGGCAACCAAACAGTATCGACGTATTGCAATTGTTTCTGCGGAGATGGCTTCCCGTGGCATTGATTGGTCACATCAAGAATCCTCATTGATTTTTGGTGATGGTGCGGCCTGTATGATCGTTGAAAGAGGGGATGGAAAAAGTGGGATTGTTACCTATAAACATGAAACTTATCCAGAAGGCCTTGAATTATGTGAAATCCGTGCTGGAGGAACCCGCAAGAATCTCCGTACCGGCATGGAAGATAAGGATTTTCTGTTCCAGATGCAGGGTCGGCCATTGTTTAAACTGACAGCTTCGTTAATTGAAGGTTTTACAGAGCGCGTATTGGCGAGTGCTGACCTTAAGATGTCCGATATTGATACTGTGATCCCCCATCAAGCCAGTCATTTGGGATTGGAACATATCCGTAAGCGGCTGAATATCAAAGATGAGAGATTTGTGAATATCTATCGTTATCGTGGCAATCAGGTTGCGGCATCGATTCCCACTGCGTTGCACGAAGCCATTATGACGGATCGCTATTATGGCCGTGATTATGTGATGTTGCTTGGTACGGCGGCCGGGCTTTCACTCAGTGAGATGATTCTGAAACCATGAAAATTCTTGTAACTGGTGCAACAAGTGGCTTAGGGCGTAATGCCGTTGATTACCTGTTATCACATGGGGAGTCGGTTGTGGCAACCGGACGTGATCAGCAGGCGGGAGAGGTATTGATTCAATTGGGTGCGGAGTTTCGCTGTGCCGAATTGGAAACCTTAACCGTGGATGGGGCCATTGAGTTGATGTCAGATTGTGATGCGGTCTGGCATTGTGCCGCCAAATCCTCTCCCTGGGGCGATCCTGATGAATTTGAGCGCATCAACTTGAGCGCCACGTCTATGTTGGCACAAGCGGCGGGAATATGTGGTATCCGGCGGTTTGTTCATATTTCCACCCCTGCCGTATATTTCAATTTCTCGCACCAACAGCACATAACTGAAAATCAACGTAGCCAGCGTTTCGCAAATGATTATGCCCGAACGAAATTCCTGGCAGAGGAATGCGTACTCCGGCTGATTCGCCGTTATCCTGAGACTACGTATATTATTCTGCGTCCTCGTGGGCTATTTGGCCCGCATGACAGAGTGTTGTTGCCACGCTTGATGGCACAAGTTAAGGCCAGCAAGGGAGTCATGGTCTTGCCTGCGGGCGGGAAGAATGCTTTGGATCTCACTTATGTCATGAATGTCGTCCATGCGATGTCATTGGCGACTCATCGGGAAGGGTTGCAAAGTGGGGCGATATATAACATTACCAATCAACAGCCACAGCCATTGGCAAAAACATTAGGGCAGTTATTTGACGAGATGAAGTTTGGTTATCGAATTAAATCATTGCCTTATTCACTTTTGTATGGGCTTGCGGCGGTATTGGAAGGCATTGCAATGCTCACCCGGAAAGAGCCTTTATTGACGCGTTACGGTATTGGTGCGGCCTATTACTCTATGACGCTGGATAATTCAAAGGCACGGGATGAACTGGGCTATGAGCCGGTTTATACCATGGAGGAAGGCATTCATTTAACAGCCAATTGGTTGAAACAGATAGACAAGCAGGCGGGTTAAAATGGTTAAGATGCGTGTTTTTGAAGTGGGATATTGTACCCATCCCGGTTGCGTGGCACTAAAAGGTGCAAGTCTCCGCGTATGTAAATTCCCTGCCCGTGCGTGGCTGTTGGAGTGCAATGACAAGCGCTGGCTGCTTGATACCGGATATGCCAGCCATTTTTACGATCATACCCGCAGTGGGGTTATTCGGTTTTATCGCACTGTCACGCCGGTCTATTTTGACACCAAAGATTCGTTGGTGATGCAACTGAAAGAGGAAGGCATTCAACCCCATGATATTGATGGCATCATCATTTCTCATTTTCATGGTGATCATATTGCTGGATTGCGGGATTTTCCTCAATCCAAATTTATCTGTTCGGGAGAAGGCTGGCAGCAGACCCGCAATTTACGGGGTATCGCTGCGCTGAAAAGGGCATTTGTACGGGGATTAATTCCTGATGATTTTGAATCCAGAGTCAGTTTTTATGAAGGGTTTGAAGCTTGTCCGTTGCCAGAAGAATTGGCGGTATTGGGCGAAGGGTATGCCGTGCCGGATAGCCAGAAACAGATGTTTATTGTACCGCTGCCCGGTCATGCGGCGGGGCATCTTGGCCTCTGTGTATTGACTGAACAAGGCTGGATAGTGTTGGCGGGCGATGCGGCATGGTCACCGAGTAACTATCGTGAATTGCGTGGGCCGGCACGGTTGGCGAATATCATTATGGATGATAGCCGTGCCTATTATGAGACGTTAAATAAGCTGCACCAGATTGACCAAAAGCAGGTTCCTATCCAGCTATGTCATGAGGGAGATTTGGAATGATACTCAAAACGCTTTGGTACTATTGGCGTGCCAGGAAACAATGGAAATTTTCCAGCCGCCAGCAGCTTGAACAGCATCAATCGAGGGAATTAGCGTCATTTCGGCGCAATGTGCTGACGAAAAGTCCTTATTTTTCCTCATATGCTGATTTACCGTTGGCGGAATATCCGCTGATGAATAAAGCCATCATGATGGAAAACTTCGACCAGATGAATACGGCGGGTCTTAAGCGTGATGAATTGTTGGAATGCGCGCGGTTGAGTGAGCAGTCACGAAATTTTAAGCCGACGGTGGGTAAATACAGTGTCGGGATGTCGTCAGGGACGTCAGGACAGCGGGGTATTTTTGTTATCAGCCCTAAAGAGCGGAGCATTTGGGCGGGCACAATGCTTGCCAAAATGCTGCCAAACGGTTTATTTCACGGAGAGCGTGTTGCACTGTTTTTACGGGCGGGAAATAACCTTTACGATAGTGTGCAGAATCGTTGGATATCTTTCCGTTTTTTTGATTTGTTTGCTGACTTTAATCAGCAGGTGCAAGCGCTGGTGGAATACCAGCCCACTATCGTTGTTGCGCCCGCTCAAGTTTTGCGGGCGCTGGCATTGAAGATCCAGCAAGGAGAGGTGTCATTATCGCCAACGAAAGTGATTTCGGCGGCAGAAGTGCTGGAACCACAAGATCGCCAATTATTAGAGAATGTGTTTCGGGAAGTGGGAGAGGTTTATCAGGCAACGGAAGGTTTTCTGGCGTGTACTTGCCCACATGGAACGCTACATCTTAACGAAGAATTTCTTCATATTGAGCCGAAATGGATCGATGAATCACGTTTTAACCCGATCATCACGGATTTCACGCGGGAAACTCAACCTATTGTGCGTTATCAGCTTGACGATATTTTGGTAGTGAAGAAAACCCCGTGTGCTTGTGGCAATCCGGCATTGGCGATAGAGCGTATTGAAGGGCGCAGTGATGATCAGCTGATTTTGCCAGCGCATGATGGCGGAAACGTGAGTATTTTTGCCGATCCCTGTTCGCGGATCATTGCCAATACATTGCCACTGACCAGTGATTATCGGCTGACACAGACGGATTTATTACTGCGCTTGGAAGGAGATTGCGATATTGCGATCCTTCAACAATGCCAGTCCGCCTTGACGGACTATTTCGCCAAACAGGGCGTCAATGTAGATAAAATTGAATGGCAGTGTGTATCACAGGCAATATCGCCGGATCTGTTTAATAAACGCCGTCGGATTATCAGGAAAAAGGGATAGTTTGGGGGCGGGAACCTATTTAAATAGGCTTGGAATAGACTGCTTGCCTGTCACAGCGCAATCGTATCGGAGGTAGTCGATTGCGCGTGTTTATTTTGGATATTCGGATGGGAAAATTTCGGCGTATAAAATTAATAGTGATAGCGACATTGCACAATAACTATTGCTGTGTCTGTAACCTTGTAAACTAGACGATGCTCGCGATCAATCCGCCTAGACCAGTATCCTGACCAGTTGTGCTTTAAGGGCTCAGGATCACCCAGACCATCAAAGGGCTGCCGTGCGATATCCCTAATAAGGGTATTAATGCGTTTTAGGGTTTTTTTATCGGTTTGTTGCCAATAAAGATAATCTTCCCATGCAGTTTCTGCCCAAGATAGAATCATTCTTCCAGCAAGCCTTTTTCGAGGGTTTTAGCGCTTTCCACTTCTGCAATAGCTTGGTTTAAGCGAGCTGCATTTTTAGGACTTGCCATCAAATAGGCAGTCTCTTCATAAGCTCGAAAATCTTCCAAACTGAGTACAACCGCTGGTTTACCATTCTGACGAGTGATCATGACTGGTTGATGATCGTCGTTCACTTTATCTAGGGTACTGGCTAAATGAGTTCGAAATGCTGAATAGCTCATAACATTCATGGTCATTACCTCATAATGCTTACGTACTTATTATTGTACATGTACAATAATAAGTACTCAAGTATAATATTTGAACAAATCGTTTCCTTTACAACCCCAATCTTCATGGCTAAAATGGCGCCCCTAGACAAATTTCTCCGATATACCGTAACCTTCTATCTTCCTGTGGGAATAAAGCTCACTTGAAAATACGCAATTCAAGTGAGCTGGGTATAAAAAAAGACATTTGGATATGTTAATACGCACTCACTACAATTACCGCCGACTACTCAACACCAATTTAAACGCAAAAAACAAAAATAGCCCGCCTGTTGCGCGATTCATCCACTTAATCACGTTTTCACGACGTAATAGATGGGAAAGAGGACGTGTGGCGTAAATCAATGACAGTGACCACAATGTGCCAAGCAATACATGGATCGTGACCAAACTGAAAGTCCATAAAATAGCTGAGTGCCCTTGGGGGATAAACTGGGGCAGGAATGAAACATAAAATACGCCCATTTTCGGGTTGAGAACATTACCCAACATCCCTCTGATAAACCAATTATGGCTTTTAACCGAAGGAGAAACCTCTCCACCAAGATCCTTTTTAGGATGCCAAATCATTTGAATTCCCAACCAGCATAAATACAGCGCACCACACCATTTCAATATGTTAAATGCCAGCTCTGATACAGCAATCAATGTGCCAAGACCAAATGCCACCATTGCTCCCCAAATGAAACAACCCGCATTAATGCCAAGCGCCGCTTGAAAGGCTTTTTTACTCCCTTCCGCTGTTGCGGTTCTCAAAACAAGTGCTGTATCCAGACCCGGGGTCAATGTGAGTAACGTCGCCGCTACAGTGAATGCAAGCAGGGAATCCATGACTGTCATGTTTATCTCCGAAGTAAAAGCAGGGTAAAAATTAGCTTACTTAAAATGCTAAATAATACACATATATTCAACAGGCACGGATTTTGTCAACCAAACGCCATTATCCGCCTGATGAAACTTGAAACCTTGTTCATACATCAACTGGGCTTCAATTTTTAAGATAACTACTTTGCCATGACGCTGCCCCACTTTGGTCGCAGTGGATTGATCTGCCGATAAATGCACGTAGTGGCGTGTTCCCGCCACTAAACCTTGTTTAAAAATGGAATCCAAAAAACGGGTGGCAGTACCGTGGTACAAAATCACTGGCGGGATTTTTTCTTGATAGCCAATATCCACCAGCTTAGTAGAGTGCCCCTGTACTGCTCTGATGCGCTTTTGATCTTCTGATATGGCAAACCGTTTTTTGTCATTGCTATCGACAATGTTCTCAATCAGCGTAGGGTTCAATCGCTTACCGTGCTTAGAGGCACATTTTATCAGTGTGCCGATATCCGCCCATCCTTCACTATCCAACATTAAGCCAATGGATTCCGGTTGATGGCGCAATACGTAACTTAAAAACTTACTGATCTTAGTATCGACTTTATCCATGTTTTCACCTGGTAATCTGAATTCCTTATAGTTGACGATGAAAATGTCAACGTTTCATCCAATTCCGACTCAATAAAAGCATGAACTCTCGGTTTACGCGGGCCATATTCTGCCTCATTTTCCATTTATTCCATTTTTCCTACTTCTTGATACTTATCCTTTTACGCATACCACCTGACGCAAGGTATGCACGATTTCCACCAGCGATGATTGCGCTTCCATTACAGCGTCAATATCCTTATACGCCATTGGAATTTCATCGATCACATCGCTATCTTTACGGCATTCCACATGCGCCGTTGCACGCCGTTGATCGCTTACGGTAAAGCGTTTTTTTGCCTCAGTACGGCTCATCACCCGGCCTGCGCCGTGACTACATGAGCAAAAGCTCTCCTCGTTTCCAAGACCTCGGACGATATAGCTTTTCACACCCATCGACCCTGGAATGATCCCCATTTGGCCTTTACGGGCAGATACCGCACCTTTACGAGTTACCAAAACCTCTTCACCGTAATGCTGTTCACGCTGCACGTAGTTATGGTGACAATTCACCGCTTCCTGCTGTGTTGTAAAAGGTTTTGGGATTTCGCGAGACAACGCTTCAAGCACGCGGTGCATCATCACTTCCCGGTTCTGGCGAGCATAATCCTGCGCCCAACCTACCGCTTCCATATAATCGTCAAAATAGCGGCTTCCTTCCTCGAAATACGCCAAATCGCGATCAGGCAGGTTAGAGATATGCTGCTGCATATCTTTCTGCGCCAGAGTGATAAATAAGTTGCCGATGGCGTTACCGACACCACGGGAACCGCTATGTAGCATCACCCAAACGCGATCCGCTTCATCAAGGCATAACTCGATAAAATGGTTCCCTGTTCCCAACGTTCCTAAATGATGATGGTTATTGGTATTCAACAAGTTGGGGTATTTGTCGGTAATACGCTTAAATCCATCCGCCAACGTCCCCCAGCGTTGATCCACAATCTCCGGCGTTTTATTCCAGGAACCTTTATCGCGTCCTCCACGGTTTACGGTACGCCCATGCGGTACTGCGGCTTCAATAGCATGGCGGATATTCAACAGGCTATCCGGTAAATCAGAGGCCACCAGCGAAGTCCGCACCGCAATCATTCCACAACCGATATCCACCCCAACCGCAGCCGGGATAATCGCACCACGTGTCGGGATCACACTACCAATCGTAGAACCTTTACCGACATGGACATCCGGCATTACCGCCAGATGCTTGAAAACGAAAGGCATCCTGGCCGTATTCTGCAACTGGATAATGGCTTTAGGATCAACCGGCACGCCATTTGTCCACATTTTCACTGGCGCGCCATTCTCTTGCACTAATAAGTTATAATCGTTGGTTGTCATTTTTGTTCTCCTTTAATTTGTACCAATCCGTTTAGAACTTGATCTAAACCGCCATATACTGAAATTTGATTGTAGTTATTGCCAATTGCGTGCCAACATTGAAAAAAGACAGAAATATTTTTTATCTATTTGAAAAATAATTGTTTTTATTTTCATTCATTTTTGATGATTGTTTTTACAGTTTAAATTTCTTATCTTTCTATATCGTTGTTTATAAATTTAGATAATCAAAAAGAGAAAACAATGAAACGCAGAGTTGCCATTGGCATTTTGGGTACAACATTAGACAGGCGGGGTAAGAAAGCCAATCGCTGGACAAAATGGCGTCCTACCATTGGGATGTGCCAACAGCCAGAGTTACCGATTGATAAACTGGAATTGCTCTACCAAACCCATGATTACGTATTGGCAGAAAGGGTTAAAGAGGATGTTGAGCACGTTTCACCGCAGACAAAAGTGGTATTGAACGAAATTCAAATCGAAGATCCATGGGATTTTGAAGAAGTTTATACCGCCTTGCTCGATTTCTCCGTTCGTTACCCTTTCGATATTGAAAACGAAGAGTATCTGGTACATATCACAACGGGTACTCACGTTGCCCAGATTTGCTGGTTCCTGCTGACTGAAGCCCGCTATCTGCCTGCCCAGTTACTCCAGACTTCCCCCAAAAATAACGATCGCGAAAGCCATCCCGAAGGCGTTTATACGATTATCGATTTAGATCTCAGTCGCTATACCACGCTGACCAGCCGTTTTCTTCGTGAGCAACAGGAACAGGTCGCATTCTTGAAATCAGGCATCGCTACGCGCAACGCCAATTTCAACCGCCTGATCGACCAAGTTGAACGTGTGGCCTTGCGCTCCACCGCTCCCATTCTGCTGACAGGGCCAACGGGTGCAGGAAAATCCTTTCTCGCACGCCGGATTTATCAGTTACGGCAATCACGCCATTTAATCAGCGGGCGATTTGTGGAGGTCAACTGCGCGACCTTACGCGGCGATAATGCGATGTCGACGTTATTTGGTCACGTCAAAGGCGCATTTACAGGCGCGATTCAACCACGCACCGGGCTGCTGCGTGAAGCCGATGGCGGCATTCTGTTTCTTGACGAAGTGGCAGAATTGGGGTTGGATGAACAAGCGATGCTGCTGAAAGCCATCGAAGAAAAAAGCTTCCTGCCTTATGGTTCGGATAAGGAAGTCTACAGTGATTTTCAGTTAATTGCCGGTACACACCGCGACCTGCGTGATTGGGTGGCTCAGGGAAAATTCCGCGAAGATTTATACGCCCGTATCAATATGTGGACTTATCAACTGCCCGGTTTGGCGCAACGCCGAGAAGATATTGAACCCAACATCGATTATGAACTTGCCCGTTATGCACAAATGCAACAAACGCAAGTTCGCTTTGATAAAGAGGCGCGGCAAATTTACCTGCGTTTTGCCTGTTCGGAACAGGCGCAATGGCGGGGAAATTTTCGTGAACTCAGTGCATCCGTCGCTCGGATGGCAACATTTGCCGAAAATGGGCGTATCAACCACTATTTAGTTGAAGAAGAAATCACACGGCTCAAGCAGAATTGGCACGGACAAGAGCAATCTTCCCCGCTGCCGAATCATCTGCCAGAAATTGATCTGTTTGACCGCCAACAGTTGGAAACGGTGATTAAAGTCTGCCGTGAATCCAACAGCTTATCGGAAGCTGGTCGCAAGCTATTCGCCGTTTCCCGCCAACATAAAAAACAACCCAATGATGCCGATAGATTACGCAAGTACCTTGCCCGATTCGGTTTGGATTGGGACAGTATTCAATATTAAAAGTATTCAACATCATTAGGAGAACAATAATATGGAACTGAAATTCTTAGGCACCAGCGCCGGTATTCCCACCAAAGAGCGCAATGTCACCAGCCTGATACTCGATTTACAGGGCATCCGCAACGCATTATGGATGTTTGATTGTGGTGAGGGAACGCAACACCAGATCCTTCATTCCCCCATCAAGATATCTAAACTGGAGAAAATTTTTATCACTCACCTGCATGGCGATCATATCTTCGGTTTACCCGGATTACTGTGCAGCCGTTCGATGGGCGGTTCCACCGATCCCCTCACTTTATATGGGCCAACAGGCATACGTCAGTTTGTGGAAACTGCATTGCAGATGAGCAGCTCTTTCCTGACTTACCCACTGGAAATTATCGAAGTTCAATCTGGACAACTGTTTGATGATGGTGAACTCAAAGTCACCGCTTATGCCCTGAACCACCGAGTGGAATGTTATGGTTACCGGATTGAGGAACACGATAAACCCGGCGCACTTGATGCCGAAAGATTGAATCAGGATGGCATTCCCCGTGGCCCGTGGATGCAGACGTTAAAACAAGGTGGCACGGTAACACTGGAAGATGGGCGCATAATTTGTGGGAAAGATTATTTAGGTACACCGATTCGTGGCAAATCACTGGCGATTTTCGGGGATACCGAACCCACGTCGGAAGCCCTGAAACTGGCCGCCAATGTTGATGTAATGGTGCATGAAATCACACTAGAAGATGCCTTCGCCGCAAAAGCCAATGAACGTGGGCATTCCACCACCAAACAAGCCGCAGCACTGGCACGAGATGCAAAAGTAAAACACTTCATCGCCACACATATCAGCGGGCGCTATGGTATCGAAGAGTGCCCTCGGTTATTGGCGGAATGTCGGGAAATATTCCCTAATACCGATCTGGCCGAAGATTTTGCTGTGTTTGCAGTTAAATAATTGCTTTCAAAAAAAGTGAAAAATGAAAGGGATAAGTGTGATACCTGTATAAATATCAGTATAAATTTTGATGTAGAATATTTTTCGTTGTTTTCCGAAAAGTACGTCTCAAAATCGTTCTGACTGAACAACATGGTCTTTTTATCGTTAATTACCTTTCAACAAAAATAATTTGAGAGATAAAAATGGATTACGCAAAAATTTCACCCAGCATTATTAGTCCACTCTATAAAAGCTATGCAGAAGTCCATGCCTCTGAGCTGGATCAAAAACTGATTCTGTTAGTAGAAACACGGGTATCTCAAATTAACGGCTGTGCTTATTGTTGTCATCTTCATGCCGAAGCCATCCGTAAGGATCATGGCATAGAACAAGTAAAACTGGATAAACTACCTGCTTGGTTCAATTCCAGTATCTACAGCCCAAAAGAAAAACTGGCTCTGGAATGGTGTGAAGCCCTGACAACAAATATCAGGCAAAGCACGCTGGATCAAATTAAAGAACGCCTTGATACCGTTTTTACGGAAAAAGAGATTGTTGACCTGACTGCCGCGATTTCTCTCATGAATGCTCTTAACAGAATGGCAGTAAGTTTGGGTGATAGAAGCGAATAATCAAATCATTATTCTGCTCATTAAGTTTAGCAAATAGTGAAAACAAAAATTTCTTCCAGCAAACCTTGCGGTGAATGCTATCGTGAGTATAATGCGCGACGATTTGCTGGGAGAAAACATGAAAGATTGCGCTGTAAAAGCCGTTACAAAACATCAAGCTAACGAAACACTGTCTGCTGGCAGCGTAGGCGTTTTGTTTTTCCCATTGCTCAACCGAACATTTAAAAAGCCCCTCAATTGAGGGGCTTTTTTTTGCCTGCCCAGTCCAAGGCTAGAAGTCATAAAAAGAGGAACATAAACATGGCTAACCCGTTATATCGCAAGCATATCATTTCAATTAATGATCTGAGCCGCGCAGATCTGGAACTGGTATTGCAAACGGCGGCTGCATTGAAAGCCAATCCACAGACTGAGTTACTGAAACACAAGGTGATCGCAAGCTGCTTCTTTGAAGCTTCAACGCGCACTCGTCTCTCTTTTGAAACCGCTATCCAGCGACTCGGTGCTTCCGTGGTGGGCTTTGCTGACAGCAGCAATACCTCATTGGGTAAAAAGGGAGAAACGCTGGCTGACACTATTTCTATCATCAGCCAATATGCCGACGCGATCGTCATGCGCCACCCACAGGAAGGTGCGGCACGGTTGGCTTCTGAGTTTTCCGGTCATATCCCTATTATTAACGCTGGTGATGGTGCCAACCAGCACCCAACCCAGACGTTGCTCGACCTGTTCACCATTCAGGAAACTCAGAACAAATTGGAAAATCTCAAAATCGCCATGGTGGGTGATTTGAAATATGGCCGCACCGTTCACTCGCTGACACAGGCTCTGGCAAAATTTAATGGCAATCATTTCTGCTTCATCGCTCCGGATGCCCTTGCGATGCCAAGCTATATCCTGCATATGCTGGAAGAGAAACAAGTAAGTTACAGCCTCCACAGTAACTTCGAAGATGTCCTGCCTGAACTGGATATTCTGTATATGACCCGCGTCCAAAAAGAACGCCTTGATCCTTCAGAATATGCCAATATCAAGGCTCAGTTTGTCCTGCGCGCTGCGGATCTGGTGAATGTAAAAGAAAACCTGAAAGTGCTGCATCCGCTGCCACGTATTGATGAAATCACGGTAGATGTCGATAAAACGCCATATGCTTACTACTTCCAGCAAGCGGGTAATGGTATTTTTGCCCGTCAGGCATTGTTATCGATGGTGTTGAATGAAGATGTTGTCATCGAAAAATGATGAAATAGATCGTTAAGTAGAATAAATAGATATTGATATTATGATTAGGGAATTATTCCTTGATCATAATATGTTTATAAAGAGAAAATTAGTTTCCTCTTGCCCAATAAATAATTTTCCGCCTTATTATTTTTATTGTAATTCAGCCTAATCTCCTGAAATAAAATATAACAAACGTGACAATTAAAATCACAATAATTACTTTCAAATATACGTATATTTGGAAGTGCTTTTCTTATTTTAACCTGTCATCAAAACAGGCTATTATTGTGCGTTTCGATAACATGTGCTTTATCACGTTATCTTGATGGTGAATACTTTATGGAGCCATATTAACGGATACGCTATCTGATATTTTCGTTTTTTCTCAGCCCGCTCCAGATTTTACAAGGATGTTCATCATTTCTATTCATTAACAATTTTTCACCCCACAGTGAGTGAAAAATAGAAATAATCTGCCAAATTCCCAAATATTCCGGCTGAAAATAAACAAATTGACGATATTAAATCATGCAAAGGCAAAAGAATTACCACCAGCAGTATGAACATATTTGGGTAGCCGAATTTTCATATGGTTACCATGGTACTGAGCAGAAAAAATCTCGACATTACCGTGCACAAGCCTTAATTCAGGCTAAAAGCCAGCATCAAGCATTGGTCCAACTATCTGATCATATGTTGCACTCATTGCGGGCAAGTGAAGGCCAATACGAGAAAATTTTGCCCTTTTTGCAATATCTGGATACCTGCCGTCACTTGGAAAAACATCTGATCCTGAATCTTGAACAAGTCAGCGAAGCGCAGCCCATCATCGTACTGAATCCGCAGGATATCAGCGAACTACTCCCTATTGATACCGGTGATTTGGAAATCACGCAGTATCTTTGCCCTCCCTTTGCTGGTGAGAATCCCTTTAATCGATACTGGATCAGTGATGATTTATATTCCCTGCTTTATCAGCAAAGCCAAAACGCAACGAAATACTCCCGCTGCTATATGGTGATTGATGCGGCAGTTTATCATAAACATGCAGGCCACTTTATCGTTCCTTCATTGATGACTTCCGGATTGCCTTACCGCTGCCTGTTTAAAGGAACAACACAAATCACCCTCGAAGATGCCGCTCCTTATCTGGTCGAACTGACAGGACATGAGGATAAGGAATTTCTGCGACAGATATTCATCACTCACTATACGCCGGATATCGGGATTTTTATCCATACTGATAGTCAATTCGATGAACTGTATAACCACCTGCGCAAATTTCCTTACTTACAGCAAGAACACAACCGAGAATGGGTATTTTTCCGCTTTTACTACCCACTGGCATTGGAGTTAACCCTGAAAAACCTGTCCCGTGGCGCTCTCTCTTCGTTTATGCGGCACATCGGCGCTATTTACGGTTTCAATCATGAAAATAGTCTGATGAAAGCGACCGTAACGGCAGAGATCAGGGAATCCAAGCTCGAGACTGTCACGATCAATGACAGAATGAACCTCAATTTTGAACGGTACATGCAGCAAAAGTACTTCAATAAAGTTAAAACATTCATCAAAGAGCATGTTCTACAGCAGTGTCAGATCCCTGAAGACCGGCTGCTACCTTTTATTACCCAACAAGTCAATTACGCTTACCTGAATGGATTCACCCTTGAGCTGACAGGGCTTTACTATATTGTGGCACGTTCTGTCACGGCTAAAAATGAAGCGCTCTGGGATCACGCACTGGAGACCGTCCTGTCTGAACCCTCCAATCAGGAAGCCCGTGCCTACAAACTTCTCAAGGAATGCCTTAACCCGACAACATGGAGCCAGTCATGACATCTTCAATAACAGACATCAGTGAAAATGCGAACAAATCCGTATCCAGACTTGATATGGGAAGTGCTAAATACCCATGTGATGGAAATATCAAGCCTATTTACCCTGTCCGTTATGCCTATGTGAATTTCTTTGGCTCAGATCTGGAGAAGCCCGAAGCACCACCGGATATTCACACATTGATGTCAGCAACAACCTTAAAAGAGAGTAAAGGCTACGCTGCCCGCTTGATGCGCCCGGGTTGGATTTACATTCGAGAAGAAGACAGTATGGAACATCGGCCGAGTAAAACTGCCTATTTCCATATCTTTAAATACGAACCAAATGGAGAGAATCAGACCGAGAAGTTTAGGAAATTCATCTACCGAAACAAAAAAGACGCACGTGATGGTGTCATGCCAGAGTCAGGTTTGAATGGCGAAGGCTATCCTTTTTTGTTTGTAGCAAAAGATGTCTCGAATATCAGCATTGCCTACAGTGAACATCTATGGCATCCCGATGTGATCGCACGTATAAACGGTGACTTAGAACTGCGCAAAAAAACCATGCAGTTCATTAACCTTGATGATGACAATCAGCCCCATGCCATTGAGGCCAACGAAGCTAATTTCACGAAATTAATTCAGGATTACAAAACCCGTAAGGAACAATTTGCCGCCGCCAAAGCCAAAATCGATGCCAAGAATTTCGGTGATCTGGATTTGGCTAGCCTCAGGATTGATGAGCTGACTACCCAGTTATCCTATGAAATGGATGCGGACAAGATCGCACTTGAGATCCGCAGCAAGCTCTGTTATCAGGAAAAATCACGAATTGTGATCCTGCATGATCCCGTTGGGCGGCAGAAAGAGATTTTGGAAGCGCACCGTATTTTGACCGCATGGCAGCAATATAGTGCGAAACTTAATGCCTATCCTTTAACGATTGGGATGTATGTTGAGTGCCTTATTAAATCTCGCATGCCACCAGCAGAATACCTTAAGGTTGTTGGAGCCATTAATCGTAAAGATGTAAACGAACATTGGCCATTAATAAAAAAAGAATATAAAGAGTTTGAAAGACGCCAAGAGACTTTTTCTAATATCTTCAAAGCATTTGCGAGTGAAAAATCTGTCACAGCTCAAGTCGGTAGCCTTGATAACTATTTCAAGTATTTCTTCTCCGTTCATAATGACAAAGAGATGATACAAGAAATTGACATTCAGGAAATTGACACTTTTGTCGATCTTATCACTGATATTTTTGATGACTTACAACATCCCACCGTATCAGAGAAAATGCTGGAGGAATTAATCTCACAATCAGTCATAAATGCTGAAACTGAAGAAATTATAACGACTCTTTCGAATAATCTACCACCGACAAAAAAATACGAAGAATCCAAAAGCAAAGCCTCAGTATCTACTGCGTTCGATACACATCAACTTCAATATAGTACCAACACCTGGGAAATAGCAGCAACAGGCGTAGTAAAAATCATTACCCACAGTTACACCAAAGACGCAACCACCGATCTATCTGAGATAATGAAACGGGTGTCAAACAAGTTCTTAAGTGTTTTTGGCAGAATCTTGGGTAAAGCGATGGCTTTAGTAGAAACAGGGGCTGTTGCTATCAAAGGCTCATTAACTCATTTGAGTAATGCAGCAATTCAATTTATTTCCCACAAAATTGTACCTGTATTATTGAAACCATTCAGTTTTTCCATTGATTACCGCCAAGGAATTCCTTTAACTCATCAAGAGTTTGGATATATTATAGAAAGGCTTGGAAAAATCGCAGGAGATACAGAGAATAAAGACAAAAAGAGAAAGAAAAGTAATAAAAGCAAGAAGGATAAGAAAGGCAACAAAATCAATAAAGGCAAAAAAGATCCTAAAATGCCTAAATACCACCATGCATTCAAAAAGCTTCGCCAATTAGAATCTATTTTTTTGGCAAAACAACAATCCTTGCTAATCAGCAACGCCGAAAGGAGCTTAGAAAATGCTGTCAAAAAAGTCGGAAACACCATTAAAGAAGTTGGAAGTTTAGCAAAACCTATAGCTACGCAAGCTAGCATAAACATTAAACTAGGTGTGATAACTAGCATTGATAACTCTCTTAATTTTTTCACGGTTGGCGCTAAAAAAACTTCAATATTACTGGATAAAACAGCTCCTGGTGTTAGCTTATTGCTTAATGTTAAAACAGCAACCTCTGTTATTATTCAGTCTAAATTTGATCAAAATAACCCGCTTGATCAGCACAAATACAGCGCTGCTTACGATGCTCTCAAACTTGCTATAGCTCTAATATCCCTAACAGCAGATATAGTTTCAGTCACAGAAAAAGTAACCGAACAGGCATCTAAATTATTGCCCAAAGCTACACCTGCTTTACTTGATAAACTGGATAAAATTACAACTACAGCTGGTGATATAGGAAAGCACGCAGTAACAAAAACAGTTCTCGGATTAGTTAGTATTGTTGGTGCGTTTGTTTCCTTCATAGATGGTCAGAAAGCGGGAGCAACTGGTAATATCGGAGCACAATACAGCCATTATGCTATGGGATTGGGAGGTATTGCTTTAGGCATCACAAATATCTTTAGCGTGGCTTCGGCACTATTATTAACCCTTAATGTTATTGGTTGGTTATTAATTATTGGCGGTACTATTGGATTAATGTTTTTCAACAAATCAGCTATGGAAAATATAATTTATAACTGTTTTTGGGGTAAAGGAAATAAATATCCATTTTGGAACTTAGAAACACGCCCTGATATGGATTCACAATTAAAAACAGCTAGAGATATGAATGATGATACTTGGCGAGCATTTAATATTGAACGGCAAGAATTTTTAAATATACTATTTATGCCTCAACTTTCTATCAATCGAATATTGAAGCAGAAAAGCTTTAATACATACATTAATACTTATGCTTTTACTTTACCTGGATTTCAGGAAGGAAGTTCTGATCTTCAGTATGCATTCTATAAGCCACTAACTGAACCTGTTAATAACTGGGTAACAGGCAGCTACGCACCGACTGGGAAAATTAAGGAACATATGGATTCATTAATACAAAAAAGAATCCATTATGAAGCCCTGAAAGAAACAGCAGAAGAGATTAACGGCAAATACTACCTCTATGATGAGGAAATGACAGCAAAATTCCGCAAAGCATTGCAAACTGCCTCATCAGAGATTAAAGATGGCACGCGCTACCTAACCATCACCTTTGATGATCAACATCCCTATAACTATCAGGAGAAGGCCGAAATATTCTGGCACTACATTCCATTCGAAGACACTAAGGTACCATTACGTTATCTGGCAGGCCAAACTTTGCAAGAGGTAGCGACAGTAGGATTTAAAGGTCAGGAGATACTATAACAATGAGTCTATCAAAAAAATTACGTTACTCGATACACGATGTTACCCCAACTCCATTGATCGACCAGCAGGAAGCCCTGCTGGCTCTTCCCCTGGAGAAGAAAAGTCAGGAAGACCTGAAAAGCTTTCTGCCATTACACAGTATTGACGATAACCAGTGTACTCTGCGCAATCAACAACGTCTTGCTCGTGCAATGATAGTGCTTCCTATGCTGATCGGCATGTTACTCGCCCTTTATGTTAGTGTTCAAAATTTTATTGAATACAGAAAGGGAAACGAAAAATTTATTATGAATATGGTTGAGACAGCTAGAAAGGAACTTGGGAATGATTTTTTCCTGCGTGAAGATTTACCAAAATATGCAGAAAAACTCCGGGCTATAGGTTATGACAAACATATTTCATTTAAAAAATACATGTATTTCCGTTATAATTATTTTAAAAATGGAGTACAAACCTTTATCAGCGATATTGTCCATTTTGGCCTTTTAACCGGTTTTTCTCTATTATTTATTTATCTCTGCTTTTTCTATCCATTATCTCCACCTATATTTATTGATCGCAAGCGACAATTAGTTTTTAGCTGGCATCGGGGGAAAGTATATGCAGCCCGTTATCCACAGGTTGGTATTTCCCTGTTTGGCGGTGCGGGTATGAAAGCAATGGGATTGGCCCTGTATACACTGAATGGTCATAATTCACTGGCTCGCCGTGCATTCCAGCCTTGTATTTCCATTCTCGCCGGAATGGTCACAAAAAAAGATCAAAATGAGGTTCTTGCTTTTACCATCAAGTACTTGTTAGAAGGAAAAAATTCCGTTGCGGCAACCGACTTTGGCCGTTTTCCTGTTCTATTCTGGCGTCGGGATAAAAAACCGACTGATTTTGACGCACAATTAACACGTATACTGGCTGCTCTCGATAAACATTCTGCAACCAGTGATGACCCAAACCCATTGACACACCAGACACCAGCAACATCCTTGGTTGAGCAACAAGAATTTTTATTGTCTCAGCCGATGGAAAGAAAAAACCTGAAAGCCCTGAAATCGTTTTCTACCTTAAACAGCATTGATGACAATCAATGTGTTCTGCGCAGTACACGACCAGGATTAAGGATATCCTTGTTTTTCTCCTACCTCATCATTAGTTCTCTTATCTTATGGAACGGCATTGATAATTTTAATTCGCTGAAACAGTGGGACGAAATTAATGCTCGGCTCATGCTGGATGAAGCACGTATTTGGTACGGTGAAGAGTTTCACCTGCAAAATGATCTACCAAAGCCATTGGAAGAAGAGCGTTATCTCATTAACTTGGGGTTTGACAAAAACAATACGATCCCCTTCTGGGAATACATTGAATATCACAAGAAATTTAAGATTTCTCGTTTTTCCACAACTGATGTCATTATTTCTTATTTTTTTGGATTTGGTGGCTTAGCTTTATTCTTTATCCCTCTGCTTATTCATGTTTGCTTCTTCTGGCCGCAGCATCAAATTGTCATCGATAGACAACGCAAACTGATTTATAGCTGGCGCTGGGCACAAGTCTACGCAGCCTATTATCCACAGGTAAAAATCTCCGGGCAGGCAGAACCTTCGGGGCTAACGCTTTATGGCGTTACACATCGGAAAGAACGGGTTTCCCATAATTTCCGGTTACACAATGCAGATATTTCTCTATTTGGTTTGAAAAATAAAGTTGCACAAACTGATATACATGCTTTTATTGTTAAATATTTAATTGAAGGAAAACAAGCCGTCAGTGAAATCGATTTTAAACGTGGTAGCTCACTACTTTGGCGTACCCGAAATCGCCCTTTTGATTTTGATAAGCAACTCGCTAGTGTGCTTGAAGAATTGAAAAAACTAAACAGGAAAATTCAAGAAAATAAGAACAGTCAACAGGAAAGCATATGAGCTTGCCTCAAAAATGGTATCATTCGATACATGATATGACCCCAACACCACTGATCGACCAGCAGGAAACCCTGCTGGCTATACCGCTAGTGAAAAAAAGCTACGAAGCATTACAGAGTTATCTTCCCCTGCATAGTATTGACGATAATCAATGTATTCTGCGAAATGCACAACGACTTGCACGAATAATTGTGTTTTTTCCTCTCCTTATTGGGATGTTATTGGTTTTTCACTATAACATCGTTAGTTTTGTTATTCAGAAAGAAAAAAATGAATCCAATATTATGGATTGGGTCGAGCTTGTTCGCAAAAAATATGGAGAAGATTTTTATCTTCGCAAAGATCTTCCTGATCATATGGAAAGTGCCCGTTTTATTGGTAATGATAAAACAATCTCTTTCTGGAAATACCTCTATTATCGCTACAATTATTTCCATGCCAGCACCAAATTTTTAATTACCGATTTTTTACGTTTCAGCTTTTTACTGGCTTTCTCTCTCTATCTGATACATCGGTGCTTTTTCTGGAAGCTGCAAGCCCCCCTCTTTATTGACCGGGATCGCCAACTGTTTTTTAGCTGGCACACAGGTAAGGTTTACGCTGCTCGTTATTCACAGGTAGGCATTTCGAATCAAACTGACCTGATGAAAATCGTCCATTTGATGGGGCTGGCACTGTATACGCTGGATGATAACAATACGCTGGTGCGCCGTGCTTTCCAAATGTGTCTCTCTTACGGCTCCTTATGGGGGTTCAACACCAAATTACGCCAAGACGAAGCCCATGCCTTTATCGTCAAATATCTGGTGCTAGGGAAAGATGCTGTTGCTGCCACGGATTACAAACGCTTCCCTGCCTTGTTTTTATTTAAAGATAAAAAACCTGTGGATTTTGAGGAGCAACTCGAACGTATTTTGACGGAATTGGATCAACGGGATAGTGAAAAAATAAATAACACGGACGGACAGAGAAACAAATGAGTTTGTCAAAAAAATTACGTCACTCGATACACGATGTTACCCCAACTCCACTGATCGACCAGCAGGAAGCCCTGCTGGCTGTACCACTGATAAAAAAAGCTACGAAGCGGAAGAAAAGCTGCTGGCAATACCAATGAAACCGAAAAATTTACGGGAGTTAAAGGCGTTTTCTACTCTCAAAAGGATTAATGATAAACAGTGTATTCTGCGCAGCCATCGAACAGGTTTACAACTTTCGTTATTACTGTTCGACCTCGTATTATGGCTCATGGTTTTCAGTTGGAATGCCGATAATTACACCAAAAGTTATCTCCGAAAACCGAGCCTGAATCGACGTACTGTGAACAGTTTTTAACCTTCAATGCACCTTATACAAGGCGCTGAGGTTCAGATTGGTTTTGCTCAGTGCGGGATAATTTTACCGGCACAGATTTTGAGGTCGGCGTACCTGTACCATCTCCCAAGCTCTCCATTGGAACCAATGGATTGGTTTCTGGATAATAGGCGGCTAGGTTTCCGCGTGGAATGGTGTAAGGAACCAACTTAAAACCAGAAACTTTGCGCTTGATACCATCATTCCATACCGTCTCAATATCAACCAAATCACCGGCCTGATACCCTGATTGAGTAATATCCTCTGGATTCATAAACAGGACTTCCCGCTGACCATAAACGCCACGATAGCGGTCATCCAGACCATAAATAGTCGTATTGTATTGGTCATGAGAACGCAGGGTCTGCAAGGTGAAAGGCACGTCAGCACCCTCAATTTGCGGGAACAACGTTTTTGGTAACGGCGCATGGCTGAATTCCGCTTTTTTGCTCGGCGTGGCAAAGCGTAATTCGGCAGCAGCATTACCAAGATAGAAACCACCCGAATGTTCACATTTTTTATTAAAATCATCAAACCCTGGAATGGTCGCGGCAATATGATCACGGATTTTATTGTAATCCCCAGCCAATTCCAGCCAGTTAACTGTCGCTGTATTACCTACTGTAGCATCAGCAATGCCGGCAACAATCGCTGTCTCAGAACGTTGGGTATCAAATAATGGTTTATTGACGCCTTCCGAGGCATGAACCATGCTGAAAGAGTCTTCTACCGTCACAAATTGCGAACCTGTCACCTGAATATCTCGTTCAGTACGACCCAATGTCGGCAGGATAAGAGCGCCTTGTTTACCGGTAACAAGATGACTCCGGTTTAATTTCGTACTGATGTGTACAGTCAGGTCACAGTGCTTAAGGGCTTCTTCTGTACGTGGGCTATCTGGCGCTGCCGCTGCGAGGTTCCCACCCAGCGCAATCAGAACCTTGACTTCATCACGCAGCATGGCACTCAATGCTTCCACCACATTATGACCGTGGGCACGAGGCGGTTCGAAGCCAAAATAGACTGCCATACTATCCAAGAGCGGTTTGGAAGGTTGCTCATTAATCCCCATTGTCCGGTTACCTTGTACGTTGCTGTGACCACGTACCGGACACAACCCAGCACCGGGTTTACCCAACTGCCCAAACAGTAACTGAAGGTTGACGATTTCACGCACGGTAACTAAAGAATGTTTATGTTGAGTTATCCCCATTGCCCAAGTGCAGATAACGCGTTCGGCATTCTGGTAGATGGTTGCCGCTTCGCGTAATTGTGCTTCCGTCAATCCTGATTGGTTTTCAATAAATGACCATTCAGTCGCAGCAACTTCTTGTAAGTAAGCATCCACACCTTCGGTGTAAGTTGAGATAAATTCCAGATCGAAGATACCTGATTTACCTTCCGTCAGCAGGGCATTATGCGTTTCCAAAAGTGCCTTAACCATCCCACGCACCGCAGACATATCGCCACCAAGTTTAGGCTGGTAATAACGGTGACTGATTTCTCCTGCCATTGGTGTGATTACTTCGAGCGGTTTTTGTGGATCAGCGAAACGTTCCAATCCGCGCTCACGCAAAGTGTTAAACGTGACAATACGAGCACCCCGTTCAGCAGCATGCCGTAAACTATGCAGCATCCGTGGGTGGTTTGTACCGGGGTTTTGACCAAATATAAAGATGGCATCAGCGTGGTCAAAATCTTGCAGCCGAATAGTCCCTTTCCCAACCCCCAGACTTTTTAACATGCCATAACCACTGGCCTCATGGCACATATTGGAGCAATCAGGGAAGTTATTCGTTCCTAACACACGGCCAAACAATTGATAAAGCCATGAAGCCTCATTACTGGCACGTCCGGAGGTATACAATTCAAGCTGATTAGGATTATCCATTGCCTTAATATGGCTGGCGATCAGGGCGAAAGCATCCTCCCAGCTAATCGGTTCATAATGATCTGTCTGTGGGTTATAGCTCATCGGCTCAACAACCCGCCCTTGATATTCAAGGAAGTAATCACTTTGCTGGTAGAGTTTGCTGACACTGTGAGCCGCAAAAAACGCTCGATCAACATACCGGCGAGTTGCTTCCCAAGTGACTGCTTTCGCGCCATTTTCACAAAAGCTAAACAGACTTTTGTTGTCATCGCCCCATGCGCATCCCGGACAATCAAAACCTCTGGGCTTGTTCATGCGCATCAGATTAACCATATTTTTTAGTGCTTGTTTACTGTCAAAGACAAAGCGGGTTGTTGCCTCCAGAGATCCCCAACCACCAGCAGCCGAGTGATAAGGTTTTATTTTTGATTTGAATTTCATAAAAATCTCTATTTTTTATGCCGTGGTCAACACAGACTGGCCACATATTTGCAGGTGAACCAATAACGCCGAACTCATGCATTGCGGGTTGCCGTCAATGTAATCATCGGAGCGAACCGGGTAGCCATGCTTTGTGCTATAACCAAAAACTGAACGATGACCACCTCTTTATAATCATACTCTTATACATCCATTGTGGTAATTATTCCGTTGTTAGATCACGAAAAAACCGAACTGTTTGCGTTTGACATCACTGTCTAATTACTTCAATACTTTGGCTACACCGCATTTTCTGTGTGTCGGGGAAACAAAGATGCCTTCCAGAAAAACCACTGGACTACCCTCTCGCAGCCATTTACATAACCATGCCTGATTGATGCATCAGCAAAACCAAGCCCATTACCATCTTCGTCAAGTGCAACGAATGAAACCAATTGGCTGGAAGAAATAATATCTTCCCCATCGGCTTGATGAGCTTGTCTCTAAAGATACCCTTATAGAATGCTTGATATAATAATCGGCGATATAAAGTGGTCGGCATATTTTTTAGCAGGTTTTATTGACTTTCAATCAATAAGTTAAATCATCTTTTAAATTAAAGAGTTAATCAGATGAAATGCCAAATCGTCTGTGACAAAATAAGCAGGTTCCCTTGATCCCCTAATGTCCGGAGGAGGAATACCGAACAGGTATTCATGACACAACATGATTCAAGATCATCAACTACAAGTAGAAGCCATTAAATGTGGTACGGTTATCGATCACATTCCGGCCCATGTCGGCTTTAAATTATTGTCGCTGTTTAAGCTCACCGAAACCGACCAACGTATTACCATCGGCCTGAATCTGCCTTCCAACCATCTGGGTAAAAAGGATCTGATCAAAATTGAAAACACCTTTCTGACGGCGCAACAAGCAAATCAGCTCGCCATGTATGCTCCCCATGCGACAATCAACAATATTGAAAATTATGTTGTCGTTAAAAAGATGCCGATCAATCTGCCAGAACAAATTGACGGTATTCTTGTTTGCCCAAACAGCAATTGCATCAGCCATAATGAACCCGTCAACAGCAGTTTTCATGTGATGACAGCGCAAGATGATGTTGTATTGCGCTGTAAATATTGTGAAAAAGAGTTTGATCGCCAAGCAGTCATCAATAACGATTAAGCATCGCTTCAAACAATCTATCTCCCATTTGAGAGGGATAGAATGTGCTGTATCAATTGATGCAAAGCAGGGGATCACTATAATGGCGGTCTCGCAACATTTTCTATTCAGACGTTAAACAGGAGTTTCTAATGTCACGTTCTATTCATACCGAGAATGCACCAGCGGCAATCGGCCCTTATGTTCAGGGTGTTGATCTGGGCAGCATGGTTATCACTTCCGGTCAGATCCCTGTTGATCCAAAAACCGGCGATATCCCTGAAGAGGTTACTGCTCAAGCACGTCAATCTTTGGAAAACGTTAAAGCTATTATCGAGCAAGCTGGCCTGAAAGTAGCTGATATCGTGAAAACCACCGTATTTGTCAAAGATCTGAATGACTTTGCAGCCGTAAACGCAACTTACGAAGCATTCTTCGCTGAACATAATGCGCCATTCCCTGCGCGTTCATGTGTTGAAGTTGCTCGTCTGCCAAAAGATGTGAAAATCGAAATCGAAGCAATCGCCGTTCGCAGTTAATTTGACGTTCTTTCAGCCCTGATCACTCCAGTATCAGGGTTGCTATTACAACCCTCCCTTTCTTTGTCTCAGATCAACTTTGTAGGTTGTATATTGGCTTAAATGATCTATATATTGTGCTTAAATACACAAAGTTCACTACATGTAGTATTTATGCACAAGATTATCCACACCCAACAAAAAGCGAGCATTCATGTCATTTTCGTCTGTGGATAACATATGAGGAGCCTTATTGTGAATTCCCATAAATGGCATGATCAATTAGATCAGGAAATCCGTGGTTTGATCGAGCAAAGTGATTTCTCTCTGCTTAATGAAAACGCCAATAAAGACAGCAAAGTGATCCCGACTCAACGTGATTTATTGGCCGGGATTGTCGCCCGGCAGTATGCCAAACAGTATATGCTGCCACCTGATGTGGTTGTGGCGCATGAAAAGGGGGAAATTCACTACCATGATCTGGATTACGCCCCTTTTTTTCCCATGTTCAACTGTATGCTGATCGATTTACAGGGCATGCTGACCAACGGTTTTAAGATGGGCAATGCGGAAATTGAACCCCCTAAGTCCATTTCTACCGCCACTGCGGTCACGGCTCAGATCATCGCGCAAGTTGCCAGCCATATTTATGGTGGAACGACCATTAATCGCATTGATGAAGTCCTCGCTCCTTTTGTGAAGGCCAGTTATGACAAGCATCTGGCAATTGCTAAAGAGTGGAAGATTGCCGATCAGGCTGCTTATGCAGAAGCCCGCACTGAAAAAGAGTGCTATGACGCTTTCCAATCTCTGGAATATGAAGTCAATACGCTGCATACCGCCAATGGACAAACCCCCTTTGTCACCTTTGGGTTCGGATTGGGAATATCAAAGGAATCCCGCCTGATTCAAATTTCAATTCTGCGCAACCGCATTGCAGGATTGGGAAAAAATCGCAAGACTGCCGTTTTCCCCAAACTGGTTTTTGCCATTCGTGATGGGTTAAACCATCGGTTTGGTGATCCTCACTATGACATCAAGTTATTAGCGCTGGAATGTGCCAGCAAACGTATGTACCCCGATATTCTCAATTATGATCAAGTTGTCAAAGTGACCGGTTCATTTAAAACGCCAATGGGTTGTCGCAGTTTTCTCAGTGTTTATGAAGAAAATGGTCAGCAAATCCACGAAGGGCGCAATAATCTGGGGGTAATTAGCTTGAATCTGCCCCGCATTGCGCTGGAGGCTAAGGGTGATGAAGCCCGTTTCTGGCAGATTTTGGATCAGCGTTTGTTGCTCGCGAAAAAAGCCCTGATGACCCGCATCTCTCGCCTCGAAAATACCAAGGCCCGGGTTGCGCCCATCCTCTATATGGAAGGTGCCTGTGGCGTTCGTCTGAAAGCCGATGAAAATATTGCTGAGATTTTTAGGCATGGTCGCGCCTCTGTCTCGTTGGGGTATATCGGCATTCATGAAACGATAAATGCGTTATATGGTAATCAGACTCACCTTTTTGATAATGAACAGCGCCAACAGAAAGCCATTTCTATTGTTAAGCATTTACGTCAGGCGGTTGATCAATGGAAATTGGAGACTGGCTATGGATTCAGTCTGTACAGTACGCCAAGCGAGAATTTATGTGACCGTTTCTGCCGTCTGGATACTACCGAGTTTGGTGTGATTCACGGTGTCACCGATAAAGGTTATTACACCAACAGTTTTCATCTGGATGTGGAAAAAAAGGTTAATCCCTACGATAAACTTGATTTTGAAGCACCTTATCCACCGTTAACGAATGGCGGTTTTATCTGCTACGGCGAATATCCCAACCTACAACATAATTTGAAGGCATTGGAAGATGTTTGGGATTATAGCTATTCACGTGTTCCTTACTATGGCACCAATACACCCATTGATGAATGCTACCAATGTGGTTTTACGGGAGAATTTGCCTGTACCAGCAAAGGGTTTACTTGCCCTCAATGCGGCAATCATGACTCAGCCCATGTTTCTGTCATTCGCCGTGTTTGCGGCTATCTTGGCAGCCCGGATGCACGCCCATTCAATACCGGAAAGCAGGAAGAAGTGAAACGCCGCGTGAAACACTTCGGTAATGGTCAAATGGGTTAATGACATGAATTATCATCAATATTATCCGGTTGATGTGGTCAATGGCCCCGGAACCCGTTGCACACTGTTTGTGTCAGGTTGTCTGCATCAATGTCGTGGCTGCTATAACCAAAGTACCTGGCGGGTTGATTCTGGTCTGCCTTTTACACTGGAAATGGAAAACCAAATCATCGCTGATTTGAAAGATCATCGTATTCAACGACAAGGTTTATCATTATCCGGTGGCGATCCCCTGCATCCCCATAATTTACCTGCCATCTTGCAATTGGTTCAGCGCGTAAGAGAAGAATGCCCAGATAAGGATATCTGGCTATGGACAGGCTATGTTCTCAATGAATTAAATGAGATTCAGCAAGAAGTTATCAGCTATATCCACGTGTTGATTGATGGGAAATTTGAACAGGCGCTATATGATCCCACATTAATTTGGCGGGGCAGTCATAATCAGGTTATCCACTATTTACGATGATAGTTACGGTAGCATTAACGTTGCCAGTGCAATTTTTTACCAAAACCCAGCGTGTTATTCACCATTTTGATTTCATTCAGGTTAAGCTGCCAGATAGGGGTCTTGGCTGTTAAGGCGATGGGAAAATGGTGGCAATAATGCGCTCTGGCCGCAGTTTCAGCTTCACCTGTCAGCAGAATCACTTCACCACGAAATTGGATACCCTTAATGTGAGCAATATTGCGGGTTTGGTCAGCAACAGTGCCTGCAACGACAGGATTTTGCTGCATGATTTGACCATGCCGGGTATCAGATTCAGTCATAAACCAAAATGCCATGTTGTCGGCATCAAAGACATAGAAACAGCTCGCACACCATAAATCTTGAGTCGAAGAAGTGCAAAGCGTGAATACATGTTGTTTAGCGAGATATTGACTAATTATTAAATTTTCTTTATTTGAATTCATATGGTTCCATACTGTTATTTTAGCCTGTTCGGAACAGAACACGACTGGAAATTTAACCAGCTTCGTGTTCTATGTTCGACTCAATATACCAAGGTGGGCTGCATGGAACACTATAAATTATTTATAAATTTCAGCAACTCCATTGAGTTTATTCTGACCATTTGCTGAAACAACACGGAAATATTTCGCGCCAGCTTTGTCAGCTTTTTTGGATAACTCTACAGTCAGGCTATCTAATGTGGCGGCACCAGTTACTGAGACAACACCAATTTTATCTCCCTTAGCAATTTGAACTTCAGTTGCTGCAAGTGAACCAAATGAAACCGCACATAATGCTAAACCAGCGACGATATTTTTTACATTTTTCATATTTTGCTCCTCTACTCACTTTATACAATAGGGCTTATCCCCCCGTGACGCAGACCATGTTATACGCTTGTTTCGAATATGATAATTAGCAATTGTTGCTATATTTTTTCAATTATTTTGAACAACAATAGCTATCCAAAGACGCCTCATTGCATATATTATTAATAAATTCATATTGTTAAATCAGAAAATCACAAAAAAATCAGCCTAAAACTTAACGACACATTAATTTCACACTGTAATTAAACTTTCGGAACTATTAAAATTAAATAATGAAAATTAAAGTATCTCACTGGTATCTCTACCTGATCAGGGCACAAAATGGCACCTTATATACTGGGATCACAACAGATGTATCCCGCCGATTTATGCAACATGCATCAGGAAAAGGTGCAAAAGCCCTCAGGGGGAAAGCACCATTGACATTGGTTTATCAAAGTTTGGTCGGGGATCGCAGCATGGCGCTGAAAGTTGAATACCGTGTGAAAAAGCTGAATAAACAGCAAAAAGGGAGGCTGATTCAGAATCAGCCTCCCTGCATAACGACTTATTTGATAGAAAACGGCTTATCTGAGAAGTTTTTTACTCAATCAGAGAGCCTTGAAGAGACAATCATTTTGGCAGAGACCATAGATTCTCAAAATGGGCAGGATAAGTAACCTGACCATGACAATCACTCAGTGAAATATCAGCCAGCGTGTAGATCAGGAAATAATTCTCGCAATCAGGCCATTCGCAAGATAATTGATATTCATTAGCAAGTTTAAAACCAAAACGGCCGTAATATTCAAGATCTCCCAGTGCAACAACCGCGCTATATCCAAATTCATTCAGGCTATCCAGCCCTTCATACACCAATTTTTCACTGAGACCATGATGACGGTACTGTTCCTCCACCGCTAATGATGCCAAACCAACCCATTGATGATCCGCACCATTGATATCAACAGGCGTGAAACCGACATAGCCAATCACATGACCTTCATCGTCAGTCGCAACAATGCCCAATGTCAACAAGCCATCTTCTCTTAATTGACTCACTAACTCAGCTTCTGCCGATGTCTCAAAAGACTGACGTAATAAACGATCAATCCCCATAGCATCAACTGGAATTTCGACCCTGATTAACATGACGATAACGCGCGATCGTTCTGATCAACGCCCTCTTTCTGTCCCGCTTTGATAAATTCAGCCAGACGCAATAAACCAAAGCGAAGAATGGATGGCATAGACTCCAATTCAATGGAATCCATCAAATTTTTTACATGCAGTCCCAATTCTGTGTTTCCTTCAATCCGTAAACGACGCTGAAAAAACAGTGTATCAGGATCTTCCCTGCGGGCAGCAATAAGAATGAAATCATTTGCATTACCACTAAAACTGACGTCTTTACTCGCATGCTGCCTGACAACCAAACGATTACCCTGCATACTGATGAACCAGTGTAAGCCGAGATCCCGTATTTCCACCTTCAACCAACGGGAAGTTAAAAACGCCAGCTGTATTTCCCGATCCTACATCAAGAATCGATAATAAATCCCTTATCACAAAACGTCTACAGAACAAATTTCCGGGCAAGCTATTTTTTGAACATGCGGGGTATTTTGCCCGTTATGCAACGGGCATATCATTCATGTATGGCTGTAATTTATGCGTTTTTTCAGTTGAAACTCACCATCAACTGAAATTCAATGAATGGGACCCGGCCAAAGCGGGCTTTTTTATACTCAACGCGAAAGCTCAGGATAATTATAGTGAGTTAGAGATTGAACGTTGCTCACGCATGGATGGAATAACCATTTGCCACACAAGAGATACGATAGCCAATACACCCATTCCTGCACCTACCCATGTTAGCGTTTCTAATCCCCACTCTCGTACTGTAGTACCACCAATAACAGACCCCAGAACAACCCCGGCATTAAAAGCCGCGATATTCATGCCCGAAGCGATATCCATTGCATATGGTGTGTGCCGTTCTGCCAGCATAAGTATCCTTGACTGCAACGGTGGAATTGCCCCATAAGTTGCCAACCCAAGTAAAGCGACTAAACCAATCATCAGTACAGAATTGGTAAGACTGAAACTCATCGCCACCAATACAACGGCAATACCAATAAGAAGAATAAGTGAGGCAAAATCCATTCCTTGTCGATCTGTTAGTCTTCCTCCCCAAACTGTACCAACAGCGGCTCCAATACCGTAAGCAAGCAATACTCCACTGGCGGTTTCAACACTGACTCCTGTAATCGTCAAGAGTATAGGGGTAATAAATGTGTACAGAGCAAATGAAGCGGTATAGGAAAGCATTGGAACGCTTGCCCCTGCCAGTAAACGCCGATCAAAAAGGATAATAAGATGGCGCCAGCTAGCAGATACTTTAATAACCGGCTCTCCGGCATCTTTTGGCATCTTGAATCCAATGCCAATCGCTCCAATCAATCCACAAGCAGCGATAATTAAAAATATGACATGCCAATTTAGTATACTGCCCAGCCAAGTTCCTACAGGAACACCTAAAGACATGGCAATAGTGACACCACCGAATACCCAAGCCAGAGCAGTACCAGCACGTTCAGACGGAACCAAACGAGTCGCAACACCAGAAGCCACAGCAAAAAAAACGCCATGTGCCAGACCAGATAATAAACGGGCAGCTAAAAGAGGAACCAAATTTGTTGATGCGGCTGCTATTAGATTTCCCAGTGTAAATGCCAGCATTGCAGTAAGAAGTAAGCGTTTTCGCGACCAATTAGAGGCCAGTGCCGTCAAAATGGGTGCCCCAATCACAACACCTAACGCATAGGCTGTCACAGTTAACCCAATACTGGTTACATCGACGCCAAGATCTACTGACATCACAGATATCAGTCCAATAGTGATGAATTCTGTAAACCCTATCGCAAATGCACAAAGCGAAAATATATATATCACGAATGGCATTGGAGATTCTCCTTATACGCTAAAAATGCCTCAGTCTAAATTTGAGATGAGTAATAAGTATCATGCTTTCATTTAGTGCAATAAATATCCATAATGGATAAAAACTTATGATAAGGAGTCACTAATGGTCTTGCGTAACCTTGAAGACTTAAGTGTATTTATCAGAATCATCGACACAGGCAGTTTCACCGCTGCTGCCCGAACTTTGGGGTTATCTCCTACCACGGTCAGTAAGCAAATTGCACGCCTAGAGAAAAACCTTGGAATCGTTCTCTTTGTACGAAATACCCGCTCACTACGCATTACACCTGAAGGCAAATTAATCGCTGAAAAAGTGAGGGCTGCATTAACTCTGGTGGAAGAAGCGGCTGAAATTGCCAAAGATGGAAATGAGTCTCTCACAGGTTTGATTCGACTTACCGCGCCAGTACCGCTTGGTCGGACCTATGTAACAGAAGCAATTGCAGAGTTTAGAAAGAAATATCCATCGGTAGGATTCATCTTACATTTGACAGACAAAGTTGTTGATCTTTATAAGGCCGAAATGGATTTAGCTATCAGAGTGGCAAATTTGACTGATTCACGTTTAATTGCCAGACGATTATCAGAGAACAAACGAATTTTAGTTGCATCACCTAATTACCTCAAACTACATGGTGAACCTCAGGATCCAGAAGAGCTAGCTAACCATAACTGCCTGCTTTTTTCCGCCTCTGGAAATAAAAGTACAATATGGTCACTTCACAACAAAAAAAACACGAAAGCCATTTCACTCTCCAGTGATTTAATCGCCAATAATGGTGATGTCTTACGAACGTGGTGTGCCGCAGGTCTGGGTATAGCACTTCGAGAAACCTGGGATGTAGCAGGTTTAATTCGCTCAAATAAACTCATCCAAATCTTGCCAGAATGGCAAGAAGAAACTTCTCCAATTAATGTAGTAAGGGCGGGGAAGCGACCAGTTCCACAACGTATCAAAAGTTTTATTGAATTCCTCACCGAAGAGTGGAAAATTCCCCCTTGGGATAAGTAACTGAACAAGTCAGTAAAATTATCATCATCCCGACTTGTTCCTTTCATCTTACAAAATACTTTGAATGACGCCACCATCAACACGTAAAGCAGTACCGGTTATTGCAGAAGCCAGTGGTGAAGTTAAAAAAACAACGGCATTAGCAACTTCTTCAGCTGTTGCCAACCGCCCCAGCAACGATGCGGGACGTGCTGTCTCAATAAAGCGTTTTCCCGCTTCCTCAATTGAAAGTGTAGGATCCGTGATAAGTTCTCTAACAAATCGTTCAACCCCTTCACTTTCAGTTGGCCCGGGTAGAACACTATTGACGGTGACTCCTGTTCCAGCAGCGGCTTGGGCGAATCCTCTTGCTGCTGCGACTTGGGCGGTCTTGGTCAGGCCATAATGTGGCATTTCTAGCGGTATCTGTAAGGCTGATTCACTGGAAATAAATACCACGCGCCCCCACTTTTTCTCTATCATGAGTGGAATATATGAACGTGCCAGACGAATCCCACTTAGGACATTGATATTAAAATAGTCAAGCCATTCCTCATCCCTGATTTCAAAAATTGGCTTAGGGGAAAATATTCCAGCGTTATTAATCAGGATATCAATATCCGGAAATTTCTGATTAATTAATTCACATCCTTCTCTGGTTCCGACATCAGCGGCTACAGTAAAAACGCGATCTGAACCATTAAATTTATTAACTGCCTGAATTAACCGCTCTTCACTTCTTCCATTTAAAATAACGGAGGCACCTGCTTTATATAGACTGTGCGCAATGGCTAACCCAATGCCTGCTGTTGACCCCGTGACTAATGCAATTTTCCCTTCTAAATTTATATTCATATAAACCTCTATTCATCTTCACTAGACAAGCTGAGTCTTAATCTATTTCTGTAATTAGATAAAAGGAGTCACTCCGCCATCTACTAAATAATTTGCACCAGTGATAAATGCAGCGGATTCTGAAGCCAAAAATGAGAGTAAAGCCGCCACTTCTTCAGGTCGCCCTAGCCTACCAACAGCAATATCAACTTCTTTGATGTAGCGTTGTAATGCCTCTTCACGTCCAACTTTATATTTTTGTTCAAGCTGGGCTATCAACCCCTTAGGCTTATCGTAGATAGCGGTATGAATAAAAGCAGGAGAGATAACATTGGAGCGAATACCATATTTGCCAAACTCCCGTGATATCACTTTAGATAGCGTTAGAATTGAAGATTTCAAGATACTATAATCAGGAAGATTTAAATTTGGCATTAATGCTGCTTCAGAAGCTATATGGAGTAAAATACCCTTTTTTTGATTACGCATATAAGGTAATACACTCCGGGCCATTCGAATGTAGCCAAGCAGATTGATTTCGATTGTAGAATGCCAATCATCATCTGTTACATCAAGAAAACTCTCCCTAGGCTCTACTAATGCAGCATTATTAATCAGAATATCTATCCTCCCGAATTTACTGATGACTGTATTGATAAGACCATCAATATCTGAAGGATTTCTGACATCAAACTGATAAGGAAATAAGAATTTGTCTTCCTGCAATTCATAAAGTTGCTCTAGATTAATATCTCCTCCAATAACATATGCCCCCTCTTTTAAAAATTCAGTGGTAGCAGCAAGCCCGATACCCGAACCTGCCCCAGTGATTATAACTATCTCACCAACTAAACTACGCTTCATGAGCATCTCCAGAAGTCACATCCCGCTTAATCTGGTTGAGATGTAGAACGATTCGTGCTTCAAGAGATAAATTACCTTCATCAAAATCAACTATAGATGGTAATAAATCATTTGAAAATTCTAATAATCTTTGATGGTTAGCCCCTGTTATTTTCATTCTACTTGTCCATTATTTACTATTTGATATTAAAGAAGATATCTTTGTCAAAGAAGGTTGTTTCAACATATCTGTCTCTTTACTACATAAACATTTTTTATTAAAAAATGGGTCGGTGCAATGAACTTATTTGTGCTACCAGACGCCGATTACCCTCTTCAGGAAAAGGAGAATAAAGATTTCCACTACGTAATCCGGCTTCAATATGAATTACAGGGATTCTATTTTGGAAACCATACAATGCTCCCGCAACAGTGGAAGCAGTATCTCCATGCACAACGATTGCATCAATTTCCTGTATTATAGGAACTTTAGATAATCCTTCTAATATTCTATGTGTTACACCCGAAATGGTTTGTCTTTCGCGCATAACTTTCAAATCTATATCTGCTGTTATTCCAAATACTGAAAGAGTAGAATGTAACATCTCATCATGTTGTCCAGTAGATATAATAATTGGGTCAAAGCGTTCATCTTTACGCATTTCTATAATTGGGATAGCACACTTAATTGCCTCAGGTCTCGTCCCTATGACAAATCCAAGTTTTAACATTACAATCCCCTTTTATATTTTTAAAAAATATCAATATCTTCCACTTATGAACATAATAAGATACCTCTCTTATTTTCAATATAGAAAAACCCTTGAAAAAATTAGCATCAGAATCCTTCCTAATTTTATTTATTATTAACTCATTCAGTTATAAATTAAAGTATAGACATAAACTGAAACAGTTTAATCATCGTTTAATGTCTATGATTTAAACAACCTTCAGAAACAGTTCACCACTTCACTTTTTCCATTGAGTAACAAACATTACATATATAAAACAGCAATACCATTGATTGGCATAGCCTGCAAGACATCAGGCTTGTGCTGTTCAGATATCAAGCTAACTAACTATATCGATAATATCGTGACTCTATTTAACAGGTTTATGATATTAACTAAATACATAAATAATGAGAATGTAAAAAAAAGAATTTCTATTATTCCCTTTCGTCATAAATGTAAACTTTAAATATCTATCTTTAATGAGCAGTCCGTAACCTAATTAACAGTTCGCGTAAATGTTTTCTGCTCAGGGATAAAAAAATCGCTTAACGCGCTGGGAAATATCCCGGAATACACTGTGCAATGGCAGTCCCATTTGGTTGACGCCTGCGATCGCTTTTGTGGCCCAAGTTGATGGCAAAGCCGATGAAACCACCC
>NZ_LFCV01000067.1 GCF_001037465.1 Xenorhabdus khoisanae | reverse complement strand
TATTTAACGGTCTTACCACTTACATTTGCAGTGAAACAGAACGAAATGCCCCTGCGGTTGAAAAACTCATCCAACGGGAAGGCATTGAAATAGCCATCTTACCGCCCGTGATACTGAAATTATTAAACGGTGCGGACTTACCCTCCTTACAAACATTAATTACCGGGGGAGAATCGCCCACATTAGATTACCTTGAGCATTTCAGTAAAAACACTTGTATGTTAAACGGTTATGGCCCAACAGAAACGACTGTCTGTGCAACCGTGAAGGAATACCAAAGCGGGGATATCGCAACGAATATTGGCCGGGCGATTAATAACACCCGTCTGTATGTGCTTGATAAACAGGGTAACCTGTCTCCAATCGGGGCGCCCGGAGAACTGTATATCGGTGGAGCAGGACTGGCACGGGGGTATTTCAACCGGCCTGAACTGACCGCAGAGCGTTTTGTGGAGAATCCTTTTGCCAGCGCAGAAGACAGAGCCAGAGGCTATACCCGCATCTACAAAACCGGCGATTTGGTGCGCTGGCTGCCGGACGGCAATCTGGAATATCTGGGGCGCAATGACTTTCAGGTCAAAATCCGCGGTTACCGCATTGAGTTGGGAGAAATCGAAAACGCCCTCGCTTCCCATCCGCAGGTGAAACAGGCCGTGGTGATTGACCGCGAGCACAAAGGGAATAAAGTGCTGGCCGCCTATCTGGTGGCAGATGACGTACTGTCCGATGAAACCCTGATGAATTACCTTTTCGACCGTTTACCAGATTATATGCTGCCTGCCAGTTTTACCCGCATTGCGTCCGTGCCGCTGACCCTGAACGGCAAGCTGGATCGCCGAGCCCTGCCAGAACCGACAGAAGAAAACCGGGGCAATTATGTCGCTCCCCGCAATGCGCTGGAAACCCAGCTGTGTACCATCTGGCAGGAAGTGTTGGACTTAGAACGCGTGGGTATTGAAGATAACTTCTTCCGTATCGGCGGTGATTCCATTGTCAGTATCCGATTAGTTTCCAAACTGCGACTGGCGGGTTTCTCCCTGCAAGTCAAATCGATTTTTGAAGCACCAACAGTAGCACGGCTGGCGCAACTCCTGACACAAGCGTCATCCACGGTAGCCATTGTTGCAGAACAGGGATTATTAAGCGGAGAGTTTGGCCTGTTACCTATCCAGCAAGATTTCTTCAACTGGAATTTGTCGAGTCCACATCATTGGAATCAGGCATTTATGATCCGACTGCCCGGTAACATCAGCCACGCCGCTATTGAACAGGCCCTGATAGTACTGGTTGAGCGACATGATATGTTACGTGCCCACTTTGTCAGCACAGAAGGCCGTTACCATCAATGCTACCACGCAGATATGCCATCCTGGTTGCCGCCTTTGCAACAGAGTGGCGTCAGTCAGTCAGATAAGGCTGAGTTACACCAGCAATTGACCCAATGGCAGAGTGATTTTAATTACAGCAACGGGCCATTATGGCAAGCCGCTCATCTGACCGGATATACCGACGGCACCGCCCGGCTATTCTTCGCATTTCACCATCTGATTATTGACGTAGTGTCCTGGCGAATTATTGCTGAGGATATACGCAGATTGTTACAGGATGAAACACTGCCAGCGAAAACTAGTAGCTACCGGCAGTGGGTCAATGCTGTCCATCACTATGCAGAACACCACCAACAGGAAATTCCCTACTGGCAACAAGTGATGGCAGAGAACCAGATTCACTCTGTTTCAGATGAAAGCAGTCAACATATGTTGGGTATTTCCGTTGAATTAACCGACATTCTGTTGCGTGAAGCCAATACCGGTTACCACACCGAAATCAATGACCTGCTTCTCAGTGCCCTGACGTTGGCATTACAGGCCGTCTTTTCGCGCCCTGTTAACCACATCATACTTGAAGGTCATGGACGGGAAGCCATCGACAACACACTGGATGTCTCCGAAACCGTCGGCTGGTTTACAACTGTGTACCCTGTTCGTCTGGCAATGCAGGATGATATTGCGGAAACCATTATTCATACCAAAGAGATGCTCCGTGCTATACCAAACAAAGGTATTGGTTATGGGGCGCTATGTCAGGCAGGTCACCTGACCGATGAACTGCCAGCGCTCAGCTTTAACTACCTCGGCAAATTAAGCGGAGAGGATGAGCAAAACTGGTCACTGACCAATGACGATTGTGGAACCGTAGCGGCAGACGATAATCGTAGTCATTTGTTGTTGAATATTAATGGCCTGATTCAAGCGGGAAGATTGCAATTTAGTGTCAGCTCGCACTTGTCACAGGCTCAGACGCAGGTATTCATCACCGCATTTGAACAGGCACTCAATTCTGTCATCATGGCAGGTCAAAAACAGGCTCAAGCGGGGGGAATAAAAACCCCCCATGATTACGGCATTAAAGGAATTTCCATTAAGCTTCTGCGTCGCCTTCAGAAGATGTATCACATTGAAGCGCTGTATCCTGCTACCAGCTTGCAGCAGGGATTTATTTATCATCATCTGGCTCAACCACAGGATGATGCCTATCGCGTGCAACTGCTGTTAGATTACCGCACACAACTGGATCTTACCGCTTACCAGCAAGCCTGGACGCTGGCTTCACTGCGCTTCCCCATCCTCAGAACCGCATTTAACTGGGAAGAGGAAGCCTTGCAGATTGTGACTGAGGGCGCAAGTCTTGGTGCGGCAAATTTCACCATCAAGGATATCAGTCAATTACCAGAAGAAGCCCGAAACAAAGCGATTGAAGCGATTCAACAACATGACCGCAATCTGTCTTTTGATTTAAGTCAACCCGGTTTAATCCGCTTCACCTTAATTAAACAGAATGAACAGTTAGTAACGGTTCTCATCACTCAACACCACTCGATTACCGACGGCTGGAGTAACCCGATTTTATTACAAGCGGTGCATGAATATTACAACGAGCTGATACAAGGACGGGTCCCCCAGATAACATTAGACAACGCTTATCTGGCAACCCAACAATACCATTTGGATCATAGAGCAGAATCTGAGGCTTATTGGGATGAACGCAAAATACAATTCCATAGAGCCAACGATCTTTCGGCTCTGTTAAGTCACCACGTTGATTTAACGCAAATAAAAGCGATTGAAAAACCAGCGGGAAAAGCGATTACCGTACAAGGAAATGCTTACCATCAGCTTAAAAAAATGTGTCGCGAACAAGGTGTGACTCTGAATGTGGTACTGCAATTTGCCTGGCATAAATTGCTACACAATTACAGTGGGGATGAACAGACCCTTGTCGGCACGACGGTATCCGGGCGTGATGTTCCAGTGGATGGAATCGAGTCCAGTGTTGGCCTGTATATCAATACCCTGCCATTAGCAGTGCAATGGACTCCGGCAGGAAATATAGCTACGGTTTTACAAGACATACAGAAGGATATCGCCGCACTCAACAGCCACAGTGCCGTATCACTCGCCGGCTTACAGCCAGATGGGGAGCGGTTATTCCATAGCCTGTTGATCTTTGAAAACTACCCTGACCCAGTAGTGAGCGAAAATGAGGAAGGGATTGAGAACACTCTGGTGTTCCGTCAGGCTATCGAAAAAGTGGATTATCCGTTGTCGCTGATGGCTTATGAGCAAGATAACCGCCTGATAGTGAAATTAAGTTATGGAGAAGATTGGTTGACCGGGGAACAGGCTCAACGTTTGCTTGATCAGCTTGAACGTATTCTGCACGCCGCGGCCTGTGACCCACACCAGCCGCATACTTCCATGATGTTCCTCAGTGAAGGAGAGCGCCATACCCTGCTGCACATCTGGAACCAGACCAATGTTTCCTACCCGCAGGACCAATCCCTGCAACAATTGTTTGAAGCTCAGGTGGAAACCACACCGGATAACGTGGCACTGGTGTTTGAGGGAGAAACGCTAACCTATCGCCAGCTCAACGAACGGGCAAATCAGTTGGCACACGCTATCCGCGGGAATTATCAGCAGCAATACGATCAACAACAATGCGATCAACAGCTATGCGATCAACAGCAACGTAATGCACCGCTGCAAGCCGACACGCCAATCGCCCTTTATCTTGACCGCAGTCCGGAAATGGTGATCAGTATGTTGGCAGTGCTGAAAGCCGGCGGTGCTTATGTGCCCATTTCTCCGGAATATCCCGCAGAACGCGTCAGTTTTATTCTGCAAGATATCCGGACCCCGTATGTCATTACCCAGCAACGGCATCTGGCGACATTGAAGGAATACACCCAAACATGGGTTGAACAGCCAACACTGATAGCGGCGGATGACCAGACAATCACCGCAGGCCAGCCCGTAGAAAATCCGGCGCCAGTCAACAAACCAACCGATTTGGCCTATATCATTTACACCTCCGGCACCACCGGTCAGCCCAAAGGCGTGATGATTGAGCATACCAGCGTCAATAACTTAGCCCGGTTTATTGCCAGAACACATTTACTGTGCCCGCAAACCAAGGCGCTGTTTTTCTCCAATTACGTCTTTGATGCCTCTGTCTTTGAGATTTTCCCTGTCCTGATAACGGGAGCCTCCCTGTTTATTGCCCCCACTTCGGTGACCAAAGACAGTGAACAGTTGTTGGCATTCATCAATTTCCATAACATTACCAAGGCGTTTATTCCAACAGCCTTGATGAACCATTTTTCCGCTGAATTATTCCAGTCCACCTTACAGGTTATCCATACGGGCGGGGAGGCCCTGAATGCCCTGAATTTACGCTCAGGGATCACCCTGTTTAACCAATATGGTCCCACTGAAATTACTGTCTGTGCGACCCAGCACTTATTACAGGACGGGGAGAGAACCATCGGCAAAGGCATCGACAATACCCGTCTGTATGTTCTTGATGATGACGGCAATCCCGCTCCTGTCGGCGCACCGGGAGAACTGTACATCGGCGGTGCAGGACTGGCGCGGGGATACTGGAACCGGCCTGAACTGACTGCCGAGCGTTTTGTGGCAAACCCATTCGCGACGGCCGAAGATAAGGCCAAAGGCTATACCCGCCTGTACAAAACCGGCGACCGGGTGTGCTGGCGACCGGACGGCAATCTGGACTACCTCGGACGTAATGATTTTCAGGTCAAAATCCGCGGTTACCGCATTGAGCTGGGCGAAATCGAAAACGCCCTCGCTGCCCATCCGCAGGTAAAACAAGCGGTGGTGATTGACCACGAGTATAAGGGAAATAAAGTGCTGGCCGCCTATCTGGTGGCAGCGGAAGTACTGTCCGATGAAACCCTGATTAAGCACCTCTCCGCCCGCCTGCCGGAATATATGCTGCCCGCCAGCTTTACCCGCATTACGTCCGTGCCGCTGACCCTGAATGGCAAGCTGAACCGCCGCGCCCTGCCAGAGCCGATATGGGGGACGCAGGACAGTTATGTTGCTCCCCGCAATACACTGGAAACCCGACTGTGTGCTATTTGGCAGGAAATATTGGGACTGGAGCAGATTGGCATCGAAGATAATTTCTTCCGCATTGGTGGTAATTCCTTAACGGCGATTAAACTGACCGCCGCAATGCGCAATGAAATAGACGTTGATATTCCTTTAAATATTCTGTTTAGCTACAAATGTATTGCTTTGTTAGCTCAATGGCTGGAAACAGGCAGTGTTAAACCGGATTTACTTAATTTCTTAACACCGGAATCAACGGCAACCAATAAACTGTTTATGGTTCATCCGGCTAATAGCGGTAGTGAAGTATATGCTGCTCTGGCAAATACATTATCTGATGCGTATAACTGCATAGGCATCAATAATTATAATCACTGCATGGATAATCAGACAGATTCGCTACAGAAGCTAACCCAAATCTACATGGAGTTAATCCTGACAGAAACTGCTATTGATAAACCTATTCGCATTTTAGGTTGGTCATTAGGAGGACAACTCGCTATGGAAATTGCATTTCAATTAGAACAGCTAGGTGCAAAAGAGATTCATTTATTCTTATTAGATACTATTATCAATAACGATGAGATAAAGGATCTGAAAAATAAACTGAATATGCCAAGTGAATATAAGAAAGCCACCAGAAAATTGCAGGAAATGGGCGCGAGCGATGCTTATATCAATACAGTATTGGAAGCAATACCGCTTGAGATTGAAATAGGGAATGGTAATTTAAGCGGGAAATTAACACATACAAATATCACCTTATTTAAAGCAGGAAGAACAAATCCATACTATAAAGAAGGTGTTGGATTTGAGCTTAGTCAATTGACAAGGAAAATCCCGGATAATAATATTTCTCAATTTACAGTCAACCCATTAGTAATTACATTGGTTGATGATTGTTATCATGAAAATATTATTGAAGCCGTTCCCATTATCAGCACAGAAATAATCAACACATTATCAATTAAGGATAATATAAGTTAATTTTATTAATGAGGCCGGTTTTGCTGGCCTCATATTTTCTTCCGTTTTTTGACCAACAACATTTTTGTTTGAGCGCTCCTCAATAAAGTTAATTTCAGTTGATAAACTGAGCGATCATCCAGCCTTGCAACAACGTGAAACGATAGCAGTTTCTTTAATTCTTTGTCTGATGAGGAGGTAAGGTTCGCAGTCAATTGTGATAACTGGAGTTCTTTCATAACAATACACGCTATAGGACTGGACTTGATTAAACACAGATCTGTTTCAAACAAAAAGAAAAATCCGTATAATCCACCCCCTGCAAAGAATCCCTATAAGAAATCTATCGTCGATACGATCGGCAATGGTGAGAAGTCGCAATGAATCAGAAAGATACGAGAAAAGAAACACTTGAATTCAACAAGCTCCAGAAACGCCTGAGGAGAAGTGTTGGTAATGCTATTATTGATTACAATATGATTGAAGCTAATGATGTTGTAATGGCATGTATCAGTGGCGGCAAAGATTCATTTGCGATGTTAGATATTCTATTGAATCTGCAAAAAGCCGCGCCAATAAAATTTGAAGTCGTTGCAGTGAACCTTGATCAGAAACAGCCTGGTTTTCCTGAGTATATCTTACCTCAATATTTTGAAAGTCTGGATATTCCCTACTATATCGTTGACAAAGACACCTATTCAGTGGTGAAAGAAAAAGTACCGGAAGGCAAAACCACATGTGGATTGTGTTCAAGATTGCGCCGGGGCACACTTTATTCTTTTGCAGAAAAAATTGGGGCGACGAAAATTGCACTTGGACATCATTTAGATGACATTGTTGAGACTCTGTTTCTTAACATGTTCCACGGCTCACGAATGAAAGCGATGCCGCCAAAGCTACGTTCTGATGATGGCCGTAATGTAGTCATAAGGCCACTGGCATATTGCCGGGAGAAAGATCTGATTAAGTATGCGGAACACAAAGCATTCCCAATCATTCCTTGCAATTTATGTGGTTCTCAAGAAAACCTACAACGCAAAACAATCAAAGCAATGTTGGTGGATTGGGACAAGAAAACACCGGGCAGAGTAGAAAGTATTTTCAAATCTCTGCAAAATGTTAGCCCAAGCCAATTGGCCGATAGAACGCTTTTCGACTTTGTTAACTTACCATTATCCCGCGAGGGAGAAAGAGAAGAGTATGCGTTTAACGAAGCGGTCGTATCATCAACGAACATTAATGAAGAAATGTTTATTGATGTTACAAACATTTAAAAACATATAGTTAAATTAATGTCCCCACTGATAGTGCACATTAATTGCGCCTGTCAGCATTCCGCTGTATATCCCAAAGCAGCCTGTCATAAAGGCTGCTTTAATTCTTTTTTGCCCACCACCAAGGGAAATATACCCGCTGCCTTTCCGATTGCACCTTAAATCCCCCCGTCCATAATGCCAATCAACATGGAATCTACATAGGTGTTAATAAAGAGTAGTTAAGAAATATTTCTATTGCAGGACATTCACGATTTTGTTGTCGTACACGAATTAACGTTGAATATGCAGAGAAATTTATTCGGGATGCTATTTCTCACGACAACCATATTAGAATTTTTATAAACACCTATCAAAAATAGATGAATCTTTGCTCTTTCATAATAGAAATTAAAAAAATAAAGTAACCAGTTATGGTTATTAAATAGTTAGTCCTTTAACATCTTCATCGTGTCGCAATGTCACATAAATCACACTTAATTCATTAGACTGATTTATTAGACTCGCGAGCAGGAGTTAAGTAATGTCTATGTCATGCAATCGTATTAACAACGAAAATCAACTTTCGTTTGAGAATTGTTCTTCCTCCCCCTCTCACCAATTTCCCCTCAGCTCCCCCCAGCAAGTCGTCTGGCTTGACCAGATCCTTCGCCCTGACAGCACCTGCTACAATCTTGGTTCAGTTATTCTCATTGAGGGAGAGCTGGATGAAGCGCTGTTAGTGCGCGCCTTTGAGACCGTTGTTGATCGTCATGATGGATTGCGCTTACGACTCGTTAATACCCAGGAACTACCACTGCAAGAACTGACAGACGTTTTGCCCGTGTCCGTGACAATTCATGATTTTTCTGGTCAGGACAATCCGGAAGAACTTGCCGGGCAACACATTCGGGCAGCCCTAATACGTCCGTTCGATTTGAATCGCGAACTATGGCGCTTTGAGCTGCTGCGGGTGAGTGATAACCGCTGGTACTGGCAGTTCAGTTGCCATCATCTCGTTGCTGATGGGATAACGTTAGGACTTATCCCCGAAGAGATAGCCAACACTTATAGCCTCTTAGCCAAAGGTGAGGAACTTACCGAAGCGGCTCCTTCTTATCTCGGCTTTATTGATGAGGACATCGCTTACCTGAACTCACAACGCTATAGACAGGATCGGCAGTTTTGGCTGGAACGCTATAAAAATTTACCGCCCGCATTAATTCAACCATCAAATTCAAACAAAATAACAGAACACGAACACCCTGAGCCTTTAATTTGGCAACTGGACAAAGCGATTTATCAGCGAATCGAAGATATGGTGGCCGCACAAGGATTATCTGTCCTGCATTTTATGTATGCCGTTCTGGCTTGTTACTTCTCCCGCACTAGCCATGTTGAGGAAATTGTTCTTGGCATCCCCGTGCACAATCGTAAAAACGTCAAACAAAGACGCATGGTAGGGATGTTTTCATCCGTTATTCCCGTCGGTATTACCGTTACACCACATGATACTTTCCTCGATGTGATGAGCAAAACCGCAGCAGAATTGCGTCGTTGCTATAAACGTCAGCGTTTGCCAATTGCCGAGCTGAACCGACACATACAGGCCCAACAGAAGACAGGGCAAACTCAATTATTCGATATCATGCTGTCATTTGAGCAGATCGAAGTGAATGCCAGTATGCCAAACGCCACTCTCGAATACTCAAAAATACAACGTGGTGCCCCATTCCCTCTCGTCGTTGCAATCCATCAATACGCCTTCGCCAACAGTAAGGATGCCCATAAACCTTACACACTTGAGTTTGATTATTCACCCGATTATCTGAGCCGTGCCGAAGCCATCGCGCTCCAATCCCGCCTGATGACACTGATAGAAGGTGCCCTTACGTCTCCGGAGACTCAGGTCCACAACCTACCGATATTACCACTGGCAGAACACCAACAATTGTTGGTGGATTTCAATGCTACGCAGGCGGATTACCCGCAAAATGCTTTAGTTCATCCACTGTTTGAAACGCAGGCTGCACAACAACCTGATGCCACAGCCGTGATGTTTGCAGAACAAACACTCAGCTATGGCGAACTCAATCGCCGCGCCAACCGTTTAGCGCATCATTTGATTGCGCTGGGTGTTCGCCCGGATGAACGGGTGGCGATTTGTGTTGAACGCAGTCTGGAGATGGTGGTGGGGTTACTCGCTATTCTCAAGGCCGGTGGTGCTTATGTTCCGCTCGACCCCGCCTATCCGGCCGAACGGCTGGCGTATATGCTCAGGGATTCGGCTCCGGTAGTGTTACTCACCCAGACGGCCCTTGCCGAAACCCTGAACGGCGTCGTACCGACTGCCGGATACACTACCGTGCTACTTGATGCCCAGCCATCCTATCTGGCTGAACAACCGACTCATAACCCGGATACTCAAGCTCTGGGGCTGGCCTCACACCACTTGGCCTATGTGATCTATACGTCAGGTTCGACCGGATTACCCAAAGGGGTAGAAATGCCGCTTGCAGCATTATCAAACTTGCTGCATTGGCACCGTCACTCCCCTTCAACTCCCGCCGGCACAGGTAAAACCCTGCAATTTGCTGCGCTGGGATTTGATGTTGCTTTTCAGGAAATTTTTACCACCCTGTGTGAAGGCGGCTGTCTGGTTTTGATTAATGAAGCCATGCGTCGGGAGCCTCAACAGTTCCTACGGCTGATCCAGCAAAAACAGGTTAATCGTATTTTTCTTCCCTACATTGCCCTCCAGCACCTTGCGGAAGCCGCCAGCGGCAGTGAAGACGATTTTGCTTATCTGGCTCATATTATTACTGCCGGTGAGCAATTACGCATTACACCCGCCATTCAGCGTTTCCTGCAACGGGCGGGTAACTGCCAGTTACACAATCACTATGGCCCGACAGAAAGCCATGTCGTAACGTCATATACCTTGGGCAAAGAAATTGAACAGTGGTCAACGCTTCCTCCCATCGGTCGCCCGATAGCGAATACTCAAATTTATATTCTTGACGAATATGGTCAGCCAGTGCCCCTTGGCATAACAGGAGAAATCCATATCGCGGGTGCGGGGGTTGCCCGTGGTTATTTGAACCGTCCCGAACTCACTGCCGAACGTTTCCTTGCTGATCCGTTTTCCGCCGATCCGAATGCCCGCATGTACAAAACCGGCGACCTCGGCCGCTGGCTGTCTGATGGCAATATTGAATACCTCGGCCGCAATGATTTTCAGGTCAAGCTACGTGGCTTCCGTATTGAACTGGGTGAAATCGAAGCGCAACTGATGCGGTGTCATGGGGTACGTGAAGCAATAGTTATCGCCCGTGAAGATACTTCTTATGCAAGAAACGGAAATTATGCAAAAAACGGGAATTATGAAAAAACCGGAGGCCAGAAGCGGCTGGTCGCTTATCTGCGTCCACAGGAGGGGGTTGAACTGGTTCCGGCTGAACTGCGTCAGCAACTCGCCGAACATCTGGCTGAATATATGCTGCCCAGTGCTTTTGTTACGTTAGTGACTTTCCCGTTAACGCCTAACGGCAAACTTGACCGTAAGGCACTGCCTGCTCCGGACTCATCTGCCGTGGTGACGCGCGGTTATGCAGTACCGGTCGGTGAAATGGAAATCGCTTTGGCGCAAATCTGGCAAGACTTGCTGGGATTGGAGCGAGTGGGCCGTCATGACCATTTCTTTGAACTGGGCGGTCATTCCCTGCTGGCTGTCCAGCTCGTAGCTCGCATACGTCAGACGCTGGCTCGGGAGTTGCCGCTACAACAGCTCTTTGCCCAGCCTGTTCTGATGGCGTTGGCGCATACCATTACCGAGGCGGCCACAACCACTCAGGCCATGATTGCCGTGGCTGACCGCAGCCAGCCATTGCCTTTATCTTTTGCCCAACAGCGTTTGTGGTTCCTGAGTCAGCTCGATCCGGCGGCAAGTCTGGCTTACCATATTCCCGTGGCATTGCGTCTGACTGGTGAACTTAACTCCCACGCCCTGACGACCGCACTGGAACGTCTGGTTGCCCGCCACGAGAGCTTACGGACTCGTTTTGTTCTGGTGGAAGGTCAACCCTGCCAACACATCGATCCCGCTGATATTGGTTTTGCCCTGTCCAGCCATGACCTGCGTCAGCTCGATCCGGCTCTGCACATCAGCCATATCACTAAACTCACTGACCTTGAGGCGCAAACCCCTTTCGGTTTTACTCAGGGTCCGCTTATTCGTGGTCAATTGTTGCAATTGACCGACGAAGAACATGTGTTATTGCTCACCCTGCATCACATTATTACTGATGGCTGGTCTATTGGTGTATTAGTACGCGAACTTGATGTTCTCTATCACGCTGTCCTCAATGGCTATGACGCTCCCTTGCCACCTTTGCCGATTCAATATGTCGATTATGCTGTCTGGCAGCGTGAATGGTTGCAGGGAAACAACCTTACAGAACAACGGGATTTCTGGTATACACAACTCGAAAATGCACCAGCCCTATTGTCACTTCCCACTGATCGGCCACGCCCGGCAGTACAAACTTATGTTGGCAGTCAGGTGCCCTTCCATCTTGATGCCAGTGTACTGACATCGCTGAAATCGCTTGGGCAACGTCATAACACCACCTTATTTATGACGGTACTGGCAGCCTGGAGTATTGTCCTTGCCCGACTCAGTGGTCAGGATGATATTGTGATTGGTACGCCGGTCGCCAATCGCCCACACCGTGAGCTTGAGGGCTTAATGGGCTTTTTTGTCAATACGCTGGCTTTGCGTGTCAGACTCAATGATGACCTCAGCGTTGCTGACCTGCTTACCCAAGTCCGGGAGCTGGCACTCGCCGCCTATGCCCATCAGGATTTGCCCTTCGAGCAAGTGGTAGAGGCGTTACAGCCTGAACGCAGTCTCAGCTACAGCCCCATTTTTCAGGTGATGCTGGCCTTGGACAATACGCCGGTTCAAGAGCAGACTTCACCCGGCTTACAGATCTCTCGCATTGAACAGGTAAGTCATAGCGCACACTTTGATTTGATGTTGTTGTTAACTGAAACCGACACCGGCTTGATTGGCGGATTGGAATATGCGTCTGATCTGTTCGATTCCACCACCGTTGAGCGTATGGTCGGCTATTTACAACGAGTGTTGACAGCAATGGCAACCGATACAACCCAAGCCATTGCGCGTTTACCGATGTTGTCAAAATCGGAGCGGCAACAATTGTTGGTGGATTTCAACGCCACCCACGCCGATTTCCCGCAAGATGCCCTGATCCACCAGCTATTTGAAGCTCAGGCGGCTCAATGCCCTACTGCAACAGCCGTTGTATGTGAAAACCAAACGCTCAGTTATGACGAATTAAACCGTCACGCCAATCGTCTGGCCCATCATCTGATTGCATTGGGGGTACGCCCGGATGATCGGGTAACCATTTGTATCGAGCGCCGTCTCGAAATGATGGTGGGTTTGCTCGCCATCCTCAAAGCTGGCGGGGCTTATGTGCCGCTAGATCCGGCCTATCCCACCGAACGGCTGGTGTATATGCTGGAAGATTCAGCACCGATAGTAATACTGACCCAAACGGCACTTGCCAACAAGCTGACCAGCCCTGTACCCAAAGTTCTGCTCGATAATATACTCGACACCCGAACACCATTCCTGTCAGAACAGCCAGACCACAATCCCGATATGCAGGTTCTGGGGCTGACTTCACGCCATTTGGCGTATGTCATTTACACATCAGGCTCTACCGGTCTGCCCAAAGGCGTGGCTATCGAACACCGCAATACCGTGAATTTCCTGACGTGGGCACAACACATGTTCAGTCCGGCGGAATTGGCACACACGTTGTTTGCCACTTCGCTGAATTTTGATTTGGCTGTGTACGAATGTTTTGCTCCTTTGCTCTCTGGCGGTACGGTGCACCTTGTCCCTGATGTGTTGTCGCTGGTTAACACAGAATCAGCCATCACAAAACAGGCCATCAGCCTGATTAACACCGTGCCATCGGCTATCGCAAGACTGATTGAAGTCAATGCGGTGCCCATGAGTGTCCTAACCGTCAATTTAGCCGGTGAAGCCCTGAAACCACACGTTGTTGAACACTTATTTGCCCACACCAATGTCCAGAATGTATGCAATTTGTACGGCCCTTCTGAAACGACAACCTATTCAACGTGGACACGAATGCAGCGTGCAACGGGATTTGACAGCCATATCGGCCGTCCGATTGCCAATACCCGGATTTATCTCCTTGATGCGTATGGTCAACCAGTGCCACTTGGCGTTGTCGGTGAAATTCATATTGCCGGCGTGGGGGTTGCCCGCGGTTATCTGAATCGCCCTGAGTTGACCACCGAACGCTTCCTTTCCGATCCGTTCTCTTCAGATCCCGATGCCCGTATGTACAAAACCGGTGACCTCGGCCGCTGGTTGTCTGATGGCAATATCGAATACCTTGGTCGCAATGACTTTCAGGTCAAAATACGCGGCTTCCGTATTGAGTTGGGTGAAATCGAAGTGCAACTGATGCAGTGTCACGGTGTACGCGAAGCGGTGGTTATCTCCCGTGAAGATGAGTCCGGACAGCAGCGATTAGTCGCCTATTTACGTCCACAGGAGGGTGTTGAGTTACTTCCCAACGAACTGCGCCAACAACTAGCCCAACACCTTGCTGAGTATATGTTGCCCAGTGCCTTTGTGACGTTAGCGGCTTTCCCGTTAACACCTAACGGTAAACTTGATCGTCAGGCGCTTCCTGCTCCGGATGCCTTCGCTGTTATCGCCCGCGGCTATGAAGCCCCGATCGGAGAGGCGGAAACTGCGCTGACGCAAATCTGGCAAGATCTGTTGGGATTAGAGCAAGTCGGCCGTCATGACCATTTCTTTGAACTGGGCGGCCATTCACTGATGATTGTCAGCCTGATTGAACGATTGTACAGCCTCGGCTGGCAACTTGACGTCCGCAGTGTGTTTTCTGCTCCCGTACTGTCTGCAATGGCACAGGCGATTCAGGGCGATTTTGATACCTTCTTTGTGCCGCCTAACCGTATTACTGACGGTTGCACCGCCATTACACCTGATATGCTGCCTTTGGTATCACTCTCCCAGACTGAGATTGATGCGATCGTCGCAGCAACCCCCGGCGGGGCCGGCAATATACAGGATATCTATCCTCTGGCACCACTACAGGAAGGTATTCTGTTCCATCACCTGTTACAAACGCAAGGCGATACCTACCTGTTACATTGCATGCTCGCCTTTGATACCCGCAGCGACCTTGATGCTTTCCTGTCCGGCCTGCAACAAGTCATTGACCGCCACGATATCCTGCGTACCGCCGCCTGCTGGCAAGGATTGGTAAAACCGGTTCAGGTAGTTTGGCGTCAGGCATCGCTGCATGTCAATGTGTTCACGCCAGCGACGGCGGATGACGTGCCATCTCAGTTACAGGCCCATGCTAACCCACGTGAAAGCCGTCTCGACCTCAGCCGGGCACCGCTGTTTGCCGCAGATATTGCCCATGATCCCGCGCAGGACAGATGGCTGCTGGCCCTGCGCTTCCATCATCTGGTCAGCGACCATATGACTCTGGAGCTGATTTTCGCTGAGATTGCCCAGATACAACAAGGGCAAACCGAAGCACTGCCTGCGGCGCTTCCTTACCGTAACTTTATTGCCCAGACGCTGAATGTGCCGACAGATGTTCATGAAGCGTATTTCCGTACACAGCTTGCTGATATCGACACACCGACAGCGCCCTTCGGTGTACTTTCAGTGCAGGATGATTCAGTGCAGGATGATTTAGTACAGGATGATTTAGTACAGGATAATAGTGAGCCTATCGTTGAAGCGCATCTCTCGCTCGATTCTGCTCTTGCAGAAGCGATCCGCGCTCAGGCCCGCCGTCTGGGCGTCAGCCCCAGCGTATTATTCCATGTCGCCTGGGCGCAAGTGCTGGCACAAACCAGCGGTTGCAACGAGGTTGTTTTCGGTTCTGTGCTGTCAGGCCGTCTACAGGGCGGTGCGGGCGCGTCCCGAACACTGGGGATGTTTATCAATACGCTGCCGGTACGGGTTTCTCTCACCGGTCATCGTGTGCAGGATGTGATACAGGCCACCTATCACAATTTAACGGCCCTACTGGAACACGAGCAGGCACCACTGGCGCTGGCACAGCGTTGCAGCGCCGTAGTGCAGCCAATTCCACTGTTCAGTGCGTTACTCAATTACCGTCACACTCAACTTAATGAGACGGACGTTATTGAGATGCCCCAGATAGGTATGCGTATTATCGCTATTGAAGAACGGACTAACTATCCCGTCACGTTGACAGTAGATGATACGAACTTCGGTTTCCGCCTCACAGCGCAAACAGTAACCCGTATTGATCCAACACGCATTACCGCTTATCTGATGACCGCTGTTCGTGGTCTGGTTGATGCTTTGGCTCACCATCCACAACAGTTGATTCAAACGCTATCAATCCTGCCAGCTACAGAGCAGCAGCAATTATTGGTGGACTTTAATGCCACTCAGGTGGATTTCCCACAAAATGCCTTGATCCACCAACTGTTCGAAACCCAAGTGCAACATCATCCCGATGCGATTGCCGTCGTGTTTGGCGGCGAGTCATTAAGCTATGACGAACTGAACCGTCGTGCTAACCGTCTGGCCCATCATTTAATTACACTGGGCGTACGTCCTGACGATCGGGTGGCGATCTGTGTCGAACGTAGTCCGCAACTTATTGTGGGTTTGCTCGCCATCCTTAAGGCGGGTGGGGCCTATCTGCCGCTTGATCCGACTTATCCGTCCGAACGATTGGTGTATATGCTTGAGGATGCAGAGCCAGTAGCCTTGCTGACTCAAACACCCCATGTGGACAAACTGAACAACCACATCCCTGCTGTGTTGCTTGATGCACAAGAATCGTTTCTGGCAACCCAACCGACGCATAATCCGGATATTCAGGCGCTGAATCTGACATCACGCCATTTGGCTTACGTGATTTACACGTCAGGTTCTACCGGATTGCCTAAAGGCGTAATGGTCGAGCACCGCAATGTGCTTCGCCTCATCATCAACAGTGGTTTTGCTGATATTGGCCCTGATGATTGCGTTGCCCATTGTGCCAATATTGCTTTTGACGCATCAACGTGGGAAATCTGGTCTGCCCTGCTCAATGGTGGGCGTCTGCATGTCGTTGCACAATCCGTACTGCTTGATCCGGTGCGTTTCTGCGATTCCCTGATCAAGGGACAAGTCACTGCGCTCTGGTTAACGGCTGGCTTATTCAATGAGTACCTTGATGCACTCAAATCCCTGTTTGGGCAATTGCGTTATCTGCTTGTCGGCGGTGATGTACTCGATCCCAAAAAGATACAGCATGTTCAATTGGCTGGATCGCAGCCCGCCTGTTTGATTAATGGATATGGCCCAACGGAAACCACCACGTTTGCTGCAACCTATGCGATTACCTCACCTGTTGATGTGACTCGTTCTATTCCCATTGGCAGCCCGATTGCGAATACTCAGATCTATATCCTCGATCCCTACGGGCAACCGGTTCCTCTCGGTGCGGCCGGCGAAATCTATATTGCCGGAGCTGGCGTTGCCCGGGGTTATCTGAACCACCCCGAACTGACCGCAGAACGTTTCCTCGTCGATCCGTTCTCTTCAGAGCCGGATGCCCGTATGTACAAAACCGGTGACCTCGGGCGCTGGCTGTCCGATGGCAATATCGAATACCTCGGTCGCAACGATTTTCAGGTCAAACTGCGGGGTTTCCGGATTGAACCTGGCGAAATAGAGGCAAAACTTGAGCAATGTGATGGTGTGCGCGAAGCGGTCGTGATCGCCCGTGAAGATAAACGTCTGGTCGCCTATGTGCAACCGATGGATGGCGTCGAGTTAGTACCAGCCGAACTGCGTCAGCAGCTCGCCAGACATCTTGCGGAATATATGCTACCGAGCGCGTTTGTCACGCTTAAGACTTTCCCGCTGACCCCTAATGGCAAACTTGATCGTCAGGCACTCCCTGCCCCTGATTTATCGGCTGTGGTCGCACGCGGCTATGAAGCGCCTGTTGGTGAGACAGAGATTGCACTGGCCCGGATTTGGCAAAAATTACTGGGACTGGAACAGATTGGGCGCCATGACCATTTCTTTGAACTGGGTGGTCATTCACTGCTGGCTGTCCAACTCGTTGCGCATATACGTCAGGATCTGGCGCGAGAGTTGTCACTACAGCAACTCTTTGACCAACCGCTTCTGATGGATTTGGCTCAAACGCTGACTGACGCTTCAACAACCGCCCCGCTAACGATTACTGTGGCTGATCGAAATCAGCCACTACCGTTATCCTTCGCTCAACAGCGGTTATGGTTTCTGAGTCAACTCGATCAGGCAGCCAGTCTGGCCTATCATATTCCCGTGGCATTACGCCTCACGGGTCAGCTCAATCATCAGGCATTAAGCCTCGCACTCGATAATCTGGTTGCCCGACAGGAAATATTACGTACCCGCTTTGTGCTGGTTGCGGGTCAACCCTGCCAGCAAATCGATCCTGTTGATATTGGCTTTACCTTGTCTTACCAAGACCTGCGCCCATTAGCACCAGAAGAGCGTCATCACCGGATGACTGAGCTTGTCTTGCTTGAAACCCGGACGCCTTTTGACTTTATTCAAGGCCCGCTGATCCGGGGTTACTTGCTACAACTGGCAGACGAAGAGCATGCCTTATTGCTCACCCACCATCATATTATCTCTGATGGTTGGTCTATCAGTGTGCTGATGCGTGAGTTGAGCGCCCTCTATCGTGCTGCCCTTGAGGGTGAAAGCGATCCATTGCCGCCTCTGCCCATTCAATACGCCGACTATGCCGTCTGGCAGCGTCACTGGTTGCAAGAAACGCCCCTGACGACACAACGCGATTTCTGGCGTACCCAGCTTGAAGAGGCTCCGGCCTTACTGACACTGCCGACTGACCATCCGCGCCCGACAGTGCGATCCTTCGCCGGAGGCCGGGTTCCTGTCCATTTTGACAGGGATCTACTGGCATCACTGAAAGGATTCGGGCAACGCCATAACAGCACCCTGTTTATGACGGTGTTGACTGGCTGGAGTCTCGTCCTTGCCCGCCTCAGCGGTCAGGATGATATCGTCATCGGCACACCGGTCGCTAACCGGCCTCATCATGAACTTGAAGGGTTAATGGGTTTCTTCGTCAATACATTGGCCTTGCGTGTCACGCTGAATAATTCCATCAGTGTCGCTGACCTGCTTACCCAAGTTCGTGAACGGGCACTCGCTGCCTATGCTCATCAGGATCTGCCCTTTGAACAAGTGGTGGAAGCCCTACAGCCTGAGCGTAACCTAAGCTATAGCCCAATCTTTCAGGTCATGCTGGCCCTGAACAACACGCCATCTCAAGCGCTGGCGTTACCGGAACTCCAGTTCACTCCGATTGAACAGGCGCATTATAGTGCTCATTTTGATTTAACCCTGTCACTGACTGAAACTGAAACCGGTTTGGTGGGTGATCTGGTTTATGCGGCCGATTTGTTCGATTCCGCAGCCATTGAGCGCATGGTCGGTTACTTGAACAATGTGTTAGCCGCAATGGTGGCTGATGAAACACAATCCATTGCCACTTTGCCCATGTTACCCGCATCGGAGCGGCAACAACTGCTGGTGGATTTCAATACCACTCAGGCTGATTTCCCCCAAGACGCACTGATCCACCAACTGTTTGAAGCCCAAGTGCAACATCATCCCGATGCGATTGCCGTCGTATTCGAGGAGCAAACACTCAGCTATAACGAATTAAACTGCCGCGCCAATCGTCTGGCCCATTATTTGCTTACACTGGGTGTTCGCCCGGATGACCGCGTGGCGATGTGTGTCGAGCGCAGTCTGGAAATGGTGGTCGGCTTAATGGCTATCCTCAAAGCCGGGGGAGCTTATGTGCCGCTTGATCCGGCCTATCCCCCTGAGCGGTTGGCTTATATGCTTGAGGACGCGGCACCGAGAATGTTGCTGACACAAGAAACGCTGGCCGACAAACTGCCCGATTCAGTCCCTGTGTTACTGCTCGATACCCAAAGCCCACTACTGGTTTCACAGCCAGCCCACAATCCGGATACTCAAGCATTAGGGCTGACATCCCGCCATCTGGCTTATGTCATCTATACTTCCGGCTCCACAGGATTGCCTAAAGGGGTCATGGTTGAACATCGCAGCTTAAGTAACCTGATTACGACACAGCAAGATACCTTAGCGATCACACCAGACAGCCGTATCCTGCAATTTGCTTCAAACAGTTTCGATGCCAGTATCTGGGAATGCTGCATGGCACTTTTGGGTGGCGCTCGCCTCCATCTTGCCCGCCGTACTCATCTTTTACCCGGCCCTGCATTGCAGGAGGTGTTAGAAACGCAGGCCATTACACACACACTTCTGCCCCCAACGGCACTGGCAGCCATGGATGCCATACCTGAAACGCTGGAAACGCTGCTCGTGGGTGGTGAAGCCTGCCCAGCTTCACAGGTTCAACGCTGGTCAGAAGGACGGCGTATGCTGAACGCTTATGGCCCTACTGAAATCACAGTTTGTGCGGCGATGTATCTGTGTGACAGTCAGGAACAAAGCGCGCCGCCTATTGGTCGCCCGATTGCCAACACGCAAATTTATCTCCTTGATCCTCAAGGTCAGCCTGTTCCTGTCGGAGTAACCGGCGAAATCTATATCGCTGGCGCGGGTGTTGCCCGTGGCTATCTGAACCGCCCCGAACTGACTGCGGAACGTTTCCTCACTGATCCGTTCTCTTCAGAACCTGATGCCCGTATGTACAAAACCGGTGACCTTGGCCGTTGGCGTGCTGATGGTAATGTTGAATACCTCGGACGCAATGATTTTCAGGTCAAATTGCGTGGCTTCCGAATTGAACTTGGCGAAATTGAAGCCAAACTGGTGCAATGCCAAGACGTGCGTGAAGCTATTGTCCTTATTCGCGAAGATGAGCCGAACCAAAAACGTTTGGTCGCTTATTTGTGTTCCCAGACCGGCGTTAAACTGGTTCCGGTTGAACTACGCCAGCAACTTTCCCTGCATCTTGCGGAGTATATGCTGCCCAGCGCGTTTGTCACACTTGAGGCTTTTCCGCTGACCCCTAATGGCAAACTTGATCGTCGGGCGCTTCCTGCGCCTGATGCGTCCGCTTTTGTCGCAAGTCACTATGAATCGCCAATCGGTGAAGCAGAAATCGCTCTTGCTCAGATCTGGCAAAATCTATTAGGACTGAAACACGTCAGTCGCCACGACCATTTCTTTGAACTGGGCGGGCATTCGCTGATGATCGTCAGTCTCATCGAAGAATTGCGCGGTAGCGGCCGGCAACTTGACGTCCGCAGTGTGTTCGCTGCGCCGGTGCTTGCTGATATGGCAAAAGCGGCTCAGCGTGATGCCAACACTTTTGTTGTACCGCCTAACCCAATCCCTGATAACTGTACCGCTATCACGCCCGATATGTTGCCACTGGTTTCTCTGTCCCAGTCTGAGATTGACGCCATCATCAATAATACTCCTGATGGGGCGGGTAATGTTCAGGATATCTATCCGCTGGCTCCGTTGCAGGAAGGTATTTTGTTCCATCACCTGTTACAGACACAAGGTGATGACTATCTGTTACAAGTCTTACTTGCCTTTCATACCCGCGAACGCCTTGATGCTTTTCTGGGTGCTTTGCAACAAGTTATCGACCGCTATGATATCCTGCGCACCGCAGTCTGCTGGCAGGATCTGGCAAAACCTGTTCAGGTGGTTTGGCGTCAGGCACTTTTGCCCATCAATGTGTTCACCCCGACGACGGGGGATGATGTTACCACCCAGTTACGGGCTCACACTGATCCGCGCCGGCATCGTATCGATCTGACTCAAGCCCCCTTGTTCGCGGCTGATATTGCTCACGATTCGGCCCAACATGAGTGGCTGCTGGCCCTGCGTTTTCATCATGTCGTCAGCGACCATATGACGCTGGAACTTATCTTCGCGGAAATTGACCAGATTCTACAGGGAAATACTGAGGCATTGCCTGTTGCCGTGCCCTATCGCAACTTTATCGCCCAGACCCTGAGTGTCCCGGTTTCAGTACATGAAGCTTACTTCCGCGAACAACTCGCCGATATCGACGAACCAACGGCTCCGTTTGGTGTTCTCACCATGCCAAAAGCTATTTCAAAGCACAGGGAGTTACCCGAAGACAGTGAAACCGTAGCAAAAGCCACGCTTTCACTCAGTCCCGATCTGGCAGAAGCCGTCCGCATTCAGGCACGCCGTCTGGGCGTCAGCCCCAGCGTATTATTCCATGTCGCCTGGGCTCAGGTACTGGCAAAAACCAGCGGTCGTGATGATGTCGTCTTCGGCTCCGTACTTTTGGGCCGCCTGCAAGGTGTCGCGGGAGCTAATCAAACACTGGGGATGTTCATCAATACCCTGCCTGTGCGAATTTCCCTGAGCGGACGCAATGTGCAGGAAATTGTGCAGGATGCCTATCGCAACTTGACAACATTGCTGGAACATGAGCAGGCACCACTGGCATTGGCACAACGTTGCAGTGGCGTGGCACAACCGATGCCGCTGTTCAGTGCGTTGCTGAATTACCGCCATAGTCAAACCGGTCAGGGAGATGAAACTGACACAATATGGGCAGATATGCGCGTGATCACGGCCAAAGAGCGGACTAATTATCCCATTACTCTGTCAGTGGATGATTTAGGCAACGGTTTCCAACTCACTGCGCTGACCATCACTGAAATCTCGCCGGATCAAGTCACCACCTATCTGGCGACTGCGATCAAAGGCTTGGTCGGTGCTTTAGTTCACAATCCGCAACAATTAATTTTGGATGTGCCGGTTTTACCGGAAGCCGAACGGCAACAACTGCTGGCGGACTTCAACACAACTCAGGCAGATTTTCCACAGGATGCGCTGATCCACCAGCGGTTTGAGGCTCAGGTATTACAACGCCCCAATGCTACCGCTGTGATTTACGAAGGCCAGACACTGAGCTATGACGAGCTGAACCAACGCGCTAATCGTCTGGCTCATTATTTGATTACGCTGGGCGTACGTCCTGATGATCGCGTAGCAATCTGTATCGAACGCAGTCTGGAAATGGTAATTGGCTTACTGGCTATTCTCAAGGCAGGGGGAGCTTATCTCCCTCTCGATCCGACCTATCCGGTTGAACGACTGGCTTATATGCTCAGGGATGCAACCCCTGTGGCTTTACTGACCCAAACTAAGTGGATTGATAAGCTTACCCGCGCGTTACCTACGATCTTACTTGATACTTTACTGAACGATGATGTCATGGGTGATGAACTCAATGCTCAGGCGCCGTTCCTGATGACACAACCGACTGACAATCCGGATGTTCAGGTTCGCGGCCTGACATCACGTCATCTGGCCTGTGTGATTTACACGTCGGGTTCAACCGGTCAGCCAAAAGGCGTGATGATCGAGCACCGCAGTGTCCTTCGTCTGATTATCAATAATCGCTTTGCTGATATCGGGCCTGATGACTGCATTGCCCATTGTGCCAATATTTCATTTGATGCCGCGACCTGGGAAGTGTGGTCTGCTCTGGCTCATGGGGCGCGGGTTCTGTTGATTCCGGAAAAAACCCTGCTGCAACCCGCCCGGTTTGGTCAGTGCCTGATATCGGAAAAAGTCAGTGCGCTATTCCTCACCACAACACTGTTTAACCAATATGCGGATTTGATTGCGCCATCATTATCTGGCTTACGTTATGTGCTTTTCGGTGGTGAACAAACTAATACCCATTCAGCCATTCGCCTCAAAGCTGAACATCCGCCACAACATTTACTGAATGTCTACGGGCCAACGGAGACAACCACGTTTGCCACCACCTATGAGATACCTCTCATAGAAGATAAATGGGACGAAGGTGAAATTAAAATCCCTATCGGTCAACCGATCTCTAATACCCGGATCTATATTCTGGACAGGCAAGGCCAACCTGCGCCTCTTGGGGTTGCCGGCGAAATCTATATCGCGGGTGTCGGCGTTGCCCGTGGCTATCTGAATCGCCCTGAACTGACTGCCGAGCGCTTCCTTGCCGATCCGTTCTCCTCCGATCACGATGCCCGCATGTATAAAACCGGTGACCTCGGTCGTTGGCTTTCCGATGGCAATGTTGAATACCTCGGCCGCAATGATTTTCAGGTCAAACTGCGTGGTTTTCGTATTGAACTGGGTGAAATCGAGGCAAGACTCAGACAATGCCACGGTGTGCGTGAAGCAGTGGTACTGATTCGCGAAGATGAGCCGAACCAAAAACGTTTGGTCGCTTATTTGTGTTCCCAGACCGGCGTTAAACTGGTTCCGGCTGAACTGCGCCAGCAACTCGCCCGGCATCTTGCCGAATATATGTTGCCCAGTGCCTTTATCATGCTTGATGCTTTCCCGCTGACCCCTAATGGCAAACTTGATCGGCGGGCACTCCCTGCCCCTGATTTATCGGCTGTGGTCACACGTGGCTACGAGGTTCCTGTTGGCGAGACAGAAATTGCACTGGCCCGGATTTGGCAAGATTTGCTGGGACTGGAACGCGTTGGTCGCTATGACCATTTCTTTGAACTGGGCGGGCATTCGCTGCTGGCTGTCCAGCTCGCGGCGCGTGTACGTCAGGTGTTGGCACGAGAGTTACCGTTACAACAACTTTTTGATCAACCACTTCTGACCGATTTGGCCCGAGTGCTTACCGCTACTTCGATAACAAATCAGGCCGCAATCCCGGTGGCTGACCGTAATCAGCCACTGCCATTGTCTTCCGCCCAGCAACGCTTGTGGTTCCTCGGTCAACTCGATCCGGCAGCCAGCCTGGCTTATCATATCCCCGTGGCATTGCGTCTTACCGGTCAACTTAATCGCCATGCGTTGACCCGTGCACTCGACAATTTGGTTGCCCGACAGGAAATTCTACGCACCCGCTTTGTACTGGTTGCAGGCCAACCTTGTCAGCAAATTGATCCTGCGGATATTGGCTTTGCTTTGTCTTACCAAGATCTACGTGCACTGGCATCAGATGCACACATTAACCGTATTACTGAACTTGCGTCCCTCGAAACCCAGACGCCTTTTGACTTTACCCAAGGCCCGCTGATCCGGGGTCATTTGCTGCAACTGGCGGATGAAGAGCATGTATTACTGATCACCCAGCATCATATTATTTCTGACGGCTGGTCCATCGGTGTGCTGATGCATGAAATGGGAGTTCTCTACCGTGCTGCCCTTAATGGACAAGATGTGCCATTACCTCCACTGCCCATTCAGTATGCGGACTATGCCGTATGGCAACGTGACGGGCTGCAAGAAGCTGCCCTTACAGCACAACGTGATTTCTGGTGTACCCAGCTCAAAGGTGCACCGGCCTTGCTGGCACTCCCGACCGAGCGCCCTCGCCCGGCGGGGCAATCCTTCATCGGCGGCCGGGTTCCTGTTCATTTCGATGCTGACTTATTGGCTTCGCTGAAAGGGCTGGGACAGCGCCATAACAGCACTTTGTTTATGGTTGTGCTGACAGCGTGGAGTATCGTACTCGCCCGGCTCAGTGGTCAGGATGATATCGTTATTGGTACACCCGTTGCTAACCGTCAGCGCCAAGAACTTGAAGGAATGATCGGTTTCTTCGTCAATACTCTCGCTCTGCGCGTCACGCTGAATGATTCCTCCCGTGTTGCCGATTTGCTCACACAGGTCCGGGAACAGGCATTTGCCGCCTATGCCCATCAGGATCTGCCCTTTGAGCAAGTCGTGGAAGCCCTACAACCTGAACGCAGTCTCAGTTACAGCCCGATCTTTCAGGTGATGTTAGCCTTCAACAACACACCGGCCCAAGATTTGGCGTTACCCGGCTTACAACTCACCCCTATTGAACAAGTGCACCAGAGTGCTCACTTCGATTTAACGTTGTCATTAACTGAAACCGACACGGGTCTGGAAGGTGAACTGGCCTATGCCACTGACCTGTTTGACTCTGCAACCATTGAGCGCATGGTGGGTTATTTGGCAAATGTACTGACAGCAATGGCGGCTGATGAGACGCAAATCATTGCTACTCTGCCGATGCTGCCCCTATCAGAGCAACAACAATTACTGGAAGGGTTCAATGCTCATCAGGTTGATTTTCCGCAAGACACGCTGATCCACCAACGGGTTGAAGCTCAGGCAGCGCACCGCCCTGATGCCGTTGCCGTCGTATTTGAGGAACAGACTCTCAGTTATGGCGAGCTAAACTGCCGGGCCAATCGTCTGGCTCATCATCTGATTGCGCTGGGCGTGCGTCCTGATGATCGGGTCGCGATCTGTGTCGAACGCAGTCTGGAAATGGTGATTGGCTTACTTGCTATCCTCAAAACCGGTGGGGCTTATGTTCCGCTTGATCCGGCCTATCCTGCCGATCGGCTGGCCTATATGCTTGAGGATTCGGCACCGGTGGTAATACTGACTCAGGCAACGTTAACCGACAAACTCACCAGCGCCTTGCCTACGGTTTTACTTGATGATCAGGCATCGTTCCTGACAACACAGCGAACCGATAACCCAGACCCTCAAACACTGGGGCTGACATCACGGCATTTGGCCTATGTCATTTATACGTCGGGGTCGACCGGAAAACCCAAAGGTGTCATGGTCGGGCACGCCAATGTCATTCGCCTGTTAGCCGCCACACAGGATCGCTTCCGGTTTGATGACAACGATGTATGGACGCTGTTCCACTCCTTTGCTTTTGATTTCTCAGTATGGGAATTGTGGGGAGCCTTGTCTTACGGTGGTCGGTTGGTTGTTATTTCCGCCGATTGCGCCCGCTCACCACAAATGTTCTATTCACTGCTGTGTCGTGAACGGGTCACTGTCCTGAATCAAACACCCAGTGCTTTCCGGCAGTTGATTGCGGCTCAGGATGCTACCCCGCATTCTCTGCGCTGTATCATATTCGGAGGGGAAGCATTAGAACTGCATACGCTTGCCCTGTGGGTTGCCCACAATCCTACCCGGCAAACTCGTCTGGTGAATATGTATGGCATCACCGAGATTACCGTGCATGCCACCTACCGTGAACTGACAGAATCCGATATCAACTCAGGGCGCGGTAGCCTGATTGGTCAGCCACTGTCCGATCTGCGGATATATATTCTCGACGCTTATGGTCAACCGGCTCCTCTGGGGGTGGCCGGTGAGATCTATATCGTCGGTGCAGGGGTTGCCCGTGGCTACCTGAACCGTCCGGAACTGACCGCAGAGCGTTTCCTTGCCGATCCGTTCTTACCGGCTTCAGATACCCGTATGTATAAAACGGGTGACTTAGGGCGTTGGCTGTCCGATGGCAATATCGAATACCTCGGCCGCAATGATTTTCAGGTCAAGCTACGCGGATTCCGTATTGAACTCGGCGAAATTGAGGCAAGGCTTGGGCAATGCTCCGGTGTGCGCGAAGCGGTGGTTCTGGCGCGCGAAGACGAACCCAATCAGAAACGTCTGGTTGCTTATCTGCTGCCTCAGACCGGTGTTTCACTGGTTCCCGCCGAATTACGTCAACAACTCACACAGCACCTTGCTGAGTACATGTTGCCCAGTGCTTTTGTGACGCTCGATGCTTTCCCTCTGACTCCGAATGGGAAACTTGACCGCCGCGCACTGCCTGCGCCTGATTCATCCGCTATGGTGGTACGCAGCTATGAAGCCCCGATTGGCGAAATGGAAACCGCTCTCGCCCGAATCTGGCAAACTCTCTTAGGGCTGGAGCGGGTCGGTCGGCATGATCACTTCTTCGAGCTCGGCGGGCATTCTCTGATGATTGTCAGCCTGATTGAAGAACTGAGAAACATCGGTTGGCAACTCGACGTTCGCAGCGTGTTTGTCGCTCCTGTTCTTGTCGATATGGCACGATCTGTCCAGCGGAATGTTGACCCCTTTGTTGTGCCACCTAATCGTATTCCTCAGGATTGCACGGCTATCACGCCGGATATGTTGCCTTTGGTTTCACTGTCTCAGACAGAGATCGATACCATCGTCGCGACGGTTCCCGGCGGCGCGGTCAATGTGCAGGATATCTATCCATTGTCACCATTGCAGGAAGGTATTCTGTTCCATCACCTGTTGCAGACACAAGGTGACAATTATCTGCTGCAAAGCTTGCTCGCTTTTGATACCCGTGAACGCCTTGATACTTTTCTGACGGCCCTGCAACAAGTCATTGACCGCCATGATATCCTGCGCACCTCTGTTTACTGGCAAGAGCTGACACAACCCGTTCAGGTTGTCTGGCGTCAGGCACCGTTGGTGGTTAACGTTTTCAACCCAACTACAACTGATGATGTCGCTGCCCAACTAAGGACTCACACAGATCCACGTCGGCACCGTATCGATCTGAATCGCGCACCGCTGTTTATCGCAGATATCGCTCACGGCACTATTACTCACGGCACTATTACTCACGGCATAGCACAGGATGAATGGCTGCTGGCCCTGCGCTTCCATCATCTGGTCAGTGACCATATGACACTGGAGCTGATTTTTGCGGAAGTTGCGCTCATATTGCAAGGAAAATTGCAGGGAAAAATATTGCAGAGAAATACGGATATGCTGCCCGCTGTACTGCCCTATCGCAACTTTATCGCCCAGACGCTGAGCGTACCTGCCTCCGATCATGAAGCGTATTTCCGCGAGCAACTTGCTGATATCAGTGAGCCAACTGCGCCGTTTGGTGTGCTCAAAGTCCCTACTGACAGCGAGTGCGTTACGGAAGCGCGTCTCTCTATTACATCCGAACAGGCAGAAACCATACGTTCCCAAGCGCGCCGTTCAGGAGTCAGTCCAAGTGTTCTGTTCCATGTGGCATGGGCTCAGGTACTGGCACAAACCAGCGGCCGTAATGATGTCGTATTCGGTTCTGTATTATTGGGCCGGCTTCAGGGCGGAGCAGGGGCTGAACGCGTACTGGGAATGTTTATTAATACCCTGCCGATGCGGGTTTCCCTGAGCAACCGCACCGTTCAGGAAGTGGTGCAGGACACTTACCACAATTTGATGATGCTGTTGGAGCACGAACAGGCCCCATTGGTATTGGCACAACGTTGCAGCGGCGTGCCACAGTCTATGCCGCTGTTCAGTACGTTGCTGAATTACCGCCACAGCCAGACCAGCGAGGCTGAGGGAATTGATACAACCTGGGCAGGCATACGCGTTCTGGCCGCAGAAGAGAGAACCAACTATCCAATTACTCTGTCAGTAGATGATTTAGGTGTCAGTTTCCAACTGACTGCCCAAGCAGTGGCGGGTATCGAACCCGCCCGGGTTATCAATTATCTGGCTACGGCGATTGGCGGTTTGATTGATGCGCTGGCTCGTGACCCGCAACAGTTGATTCGAAATGTATCAATCCTGCCCGCCACAGAACAGCAACAATTACTGGTCGATTTCAATGCCACTCAGGTAGATCTGCCACACAATACCCTGATACATCAATTGTTCGAAGCTCACGCGGCGCATCATCCCGATGCCACTGCCATCGTATTTGAAGAGCAAACTCTCAGTTACGGTGAGCTGAACCGCAGAGCTAATCAGTTGGCCCACTATCTGATGACACTGGGTGTACAACCCGACGATCGGGTCGCGATATGTATCGAGCGTAGCCCGGAGCTGATCGTTGGTCTGCTCGCTATCCTCAAGGCCGGCGGCGCTTATGTTCCGCTTGATCCAAGCTATCCGACCGAACGGTTGGTTTATATGCTTGAAGATTCGGCTCCCGTCGTCTTGTTGACCCAAGCGACACAAGCCGACAAGTTACCCCGTTCTGAGTCTGTGATCTCTGTGCCTGTTTCTGTCCCTATCGTGGTACTCGACACGCAAGCAGCACTACTGGCGGAACAACCGACCTGTAACCCAGACGCACAGACATTGGGGCTGATGCCACACCATCTGGCATACGTGATTTATACCTCAGGCTCTACCGGTCTTCCCAAAGGCGTCATGATTGAGCATCGTAATGTCCTTCGCCTGATTATTGATAATGGCTTTACGGATATCAGGCCCGATGATTGCGTTGCTCATTGCGCCAATATTGCCTTCGACGCATCAACATGGGAAATTTGGTCTGCCCTGCTCAATGGCGCACGCCTGCATATCGTTTCCCAATCCGTCTTACTTGATCCGGTACGTTTCTGCGATTCACTGAATAAGGGGAAGGTCACTGCGCTCTGGTTGACCGCCGGTTTGTTCAACGAATATCACCACTATCTTGAGCCGGTATTTGGTCAATTGCGTTACCTGCTGGCGGGTGGAGATGTGCTTGATCCAAGAAAGATACGGGCTGTTCAGTTGGCTGAGTCACAACCAGCCGCCCTGATCAATGGATATGGCCCAACGGAAACGACAACCTTTGCCGCAACTTACGCGATTGCATCACCTGTCGATGTTGCCCGCTCTATTCCCATCGGCCGGCCAATTGCCAATACCCAAATCTATATTCTTGACGAATATGGACAACCCGTTCCCTTTGGTGTGACCGGAGAAATTCACATCGCCGGCATGGGAGTTGCCCGCGGTTACCTGAATCGTCCTGAACTGACCACGGAACGTTTCCTTAGCTGTCCGTTCTCCTCAGAGCCGGATGCGCGCATGTATAAAACCGGCGACCTCGGACGCTGGCTGCCCGATGGAAATATCGAATATCTCGGTCGCAACGATTTTCAGATCAAACTACGTGGTTTCCGCATCGAACCTGGCGAAATCGAGGCGCAGTTAATGCAGTGTCACGGTGTACGTGATGCGATTGTTCTTGCTCGTGAAATTGTTCTTGCCCGCGAAGATGAGCCAGATCAGAAACGTCTGGTCGCTTATTTACAGCCTCAGGAGGGTGTTGAGCTGGTTCCTGCCGATCTGCGCCAACAGCTCACGCAGCAGCTCGCCGACTATATGCTGCCCAGTGCCTTTGTGATGCTTGACACCTTCCCGTTGACACCGAATGGCAAGCTTGACCGGCAGGCGCTTCCTGCCCCGGATGCGTCTGCCGTGGTGACACATGACTATGAGCCGCCACAGGGAAGAATAGAAGCGGCCTTGGCACAGATTTGGCGGGACTTATTAGGACTCGCGCGTATTAGTCGCCACGACAATTTCTTTGAACTCGGTGGTCACTCGTTGATGGTGGTACGGCTGATAACACGCATAAAAAACCAATTTATGGTCAACATTCCTCTGACCTCGTTGTTCATTTCGCCCACATTGATGGAACAGGCCAACATCATCTTTTCGGCTCAACTGAACGAGGTAGGAGAAAACGAGATTGAATCAATGCAAAGCGATCTTGATTCAATGTCAGCAGAAGAACTAATGGCAATTTTAGGCGGGGACAATGAATAATGACAAGGCTTAACATGAATCTCGATGACTTGAAACGTGCGGTTCTGGAGAAAAAACTCGAAGAACAATTGAAAACCCGTGGAAATCAGCAGCAACCGTCATTGATAAAACAAGCGGATCGAAATCAACCATTACCGTTATCTTTCGCACAACAACGATTATGGTTTCTCAGTCAACTCGATCCGGCGGCCAGTCTGGCCTATCATCTGCCGGTGATACTGCGCCTCAGGGGTCAACTCGACCGCCATGCGCTGGTGACATCACTCGACCACCTAATCGCCCGCCATGAGAGCCTGCGTACTCGTTTTGTGCTGGTCGAAGGCCAACCCTGCCAGCACATCGAACCGGCCGATATTGGCTTTGCCCTGTCTTGCCATGACCTGCGTCAGTCAGACCCGGCCTTGCATACTGACCGTATTACCGAACTCATTGATACTGAGGCTCAGACCCCCTTCGATTTTACTCAGGGTCCGCTTATTCGCGGTCAACTGCTGCAATTGACCGACGAAGAGCATGTGTTACTGCTCACCCTGCATCACATTATCACTGATGGCTGGTCCATCGGTATTCTGGTGCAGGAACTGGGTGCCTTCTACCGTGCCGCTCTTGAAGGTCACAAAGCGCCCTTACCATCGTTGCCCATTCAGTATGCTGACTATGCTGTCTGGCAGCACGATCAATTACAAGACAAACAGTTACAAGGAAGCCGGTTGCAAGGCACTCCCCTCACAGAACAGCGTGATTTCTGGTGTGATCAACTCAAGGGTGCTCCGGCTTTATTAACGCTTCCCGCTGACCGCCCACGCCCGGCAGTCCAGACCTATATCGGCGGCAAAGTTTCCTTTCATCTTGATGCCACTTTATTGGCATCACTTAAGGGGCTTGGGCAGCGCCATAACTCTACTCTGTTCATGACCGTGCTGACTGCCTGGGGTATCGTACTCGCCCGGCTTAGTGGTCAGGATGATATTGTGATTGGTACGCCAGTCGCTAACCGACCTCATCATGAACTTGAGGGCTTGATTGGTTTCTTTGTCAACACGCTGGCTTTACGTGTCACATTAAATAACGACATCAGTGTGGCGGAGCTGCTTGCACAGGTTCGGGAGCGGGCGCTTGCCGCCTATGCCAATCAGGACCTGCCTTTTGAGCAGGTTGTGGAAGCACTACAGCCTGAGCGCAGTCTTAGTTATAGCCCCATCTTTCAGGTGATGCTGGCATTAAATAACACCCCGGGCCAAGAGTTGACATTACCGGGTTTGCAACTCACACCGATTGAACAGGAACGTCGTGGTGCACATTTTGATTTAACGCTATCACTGAACGAAACTGAGATCGGCTTAATCGGTGATCTGGAATATGCTGCTGATTTGTTCGACTTTACCACCGTTGAGCGCATGGTCGGCTATTTGACGAACGTGTTAACGGCAATGGCAGTTGATGAGACACAAAGCGTTACCACTCTGCCAATGCTGCCAGCGTCAGAACGGCACCAACTGCTGGTTGATTTCAATGCCACTCAGACGGATTTTCCGCAAAATAGGCTGATCCACCAGCTAGTTGAGGCTCAGGCATTAAAGAGCCCCAATGCCACTGCGGTGGTCTGTGAAGGTCAGACACTGAGCTATGATGAACTGAACCGCCACGCCAATCGTCTGGCTCATCATCTGATTGCGTTAGGCGTGCGTCCCGATGATCCGGTGGCAATCTGTGTTGAGCGCAGTCTGGAGTTGGTGGTGGGTCTGCTTGCCATCCTTAAAGCCGGCGGAGCTTATGTCCCGCTCGATCCCAACTATCCCGCCGAGCGGCTGGCCTATATGCTTGAGGATGCAGCCCCCGTGGCTTTACTGACCCAGACTGAATGGGCCGGCAAGCTGGGCAACTTTGTGCCCACTGTGCTTTTAGATACTGTTCTTTTTGCGGATCTGACAACAGACTCTGTTCACAATCCGGACGCTCAGGCATTAGGTCTGACGTCACGCCATAGGGCATATATCATTTACACGTCAGGTTCAACGGGATTGCCCAAAGGGGTCATAGTTGAGCATCGCAGTGTCCTTCGCCTGATTATCAATAATGGTTTTGCCGATATCGGGCCAGATGACTGTATTGCCCATTGTGCCAATATTTCATTTGATGCGGCGGTCTGGGAAGTGTGGTCGGGTTTAGTCCATGGTGCCCGAATTCTGTTGATTCCGGAAAAAGCCTTACTACAGCCAACTCTCTTTGGTCAGTATTTGTCATCGGAAGGTGTCAGTGTGCTATTCCTTACCACGGCACTGTTTAACCAATATGCGAATTTGATAGCACCTGCTCTGTCGAGTTTGCGTTATGTCTTTTTCGGTGGTGAGCAGACGGATACCCGTCCAGCCATCCGCCTCAGGGCGGAACATCCACCAAAACACTTACTGCATATGTATGGCCCAACGGAGACAACCACGTTTGCCACTACCTATGAAATTCCTCTCATAGCAGAAGAGGAAAGAAAAATCCCCATCGGCCAACCGATCTCTAATACTCAGATTTATGTCCTTGATTCACATGGTCAGCCCGTTCCTCTTGGCGTGACAGGTGAAATTTATGTCGCTGGCGCGGGCGTTGCACGTGGTTATCTGAACCGCCCTGAACTCACTGCCGAGCGCTTCTTAACCGATCCGTTCTCCTCCGATCCGGATGCACGCATGTACAAGACCGGCGATCTGGGCCGCTGGCTGCCCGACGGCAATCTCGAGTATATCGGTCGCAATGACTTTCAGATCAAACTTCGTGGCTTCCGCATTGAACTGGGGGAAATTGAAGCTCAGCTCACTCAATGCCATGGCGTGCAAAAAGCGGTGGTTCTCGCTCGCGAAGAGGCTTTTTATGAACAAGCAGGTCATGAACAAACGGGGGGACAAAAACGTTTGGTTGCCTATGTACAGCCCCAGACAGGTGTTGAATTGGTTCCCGCCGAACTGCGCCAGCAGCTTGCCCAACATCTCGCTGAATACATGCTGCCCAGTGCTTTTATCATACTTGAGGCTTTCCCTCTGACCCCTAACGGTAAAACCGATCGTGACGCTCTTCCCGCTCCTGATGCGTCCGCTTTCATAGTACGCAACTATGAATCACCGACGGGTGAAACAGAAATCGCTCTGGCGCAGATCTGGCAAAATTTATTGGGGCTTGAACACGTTGGCCGTTACGACCATTTCTTTGAACTCGGCGGTCATTCATTAATGATCGTCAGTCTGATCGAGGAATTGCGTAACATTGGCTGGCAACTTGATGTCCGTAATGTGTTCTCCACACCGATCCTCGCCGATATGGCACTGACTATCCAGCGTGACGCTGACACTTTTGTCGTGCCCCCTAACCGCATTCCAGAGGGCTGTACTGCAATCGTTCCTGATATGTTGCCGCTGATTGCGCTGCCTCAACCCCAGATTGATGCCATTATCGAAACTATTCCCGGCGGAGCCAGTAATGTACAGGATATTTATCCGCTGGCACCGTTACAGGAAGGTATTCTGTTTCACTATTTGATGCAGGCACAAGGCGATACTTATTTGTTGCAAAGTTTACTGGCTTTCGATAACCGCGAACGTCTTGATGTCTTTTTAGCCGCCTTGCAGCAGGTTATCGACCGCCACGATATTCTGCGCACCGCGGTTTACTGGCAAGGACTGGCACAGCCCGTTCAGGCGGTTTGGCGTCAGGCGCCGCTGGACATTCAGGTTTTTACGCCTGCCACAGAGAACGATATTCCTGCGCAGCTACGGACTCATACCGACCCACTCCGGCACCGTATTAATCTGAACCGGGCCCCCCTGTTTGCGGCTGATATTGCTTATGATTCAGTGCAGGATGAATGGTTGTTGGCCTTGCGTTTTCATCATTTGGTCAGCGACCATATGACACTGGAATTAATTTTTGCTGAAATTGCGCTCATATTACAGGGGCATACAGACACGTTGCCCACAGCGCTGCCCTATCGTAATTTTATTGCCCAAACCCTGAGTGTGCCAGCGACAGAGCATGAAGCTTATTTCCGTGCACAGCTTGCCGATATTGACGCGCCGACGGCACCATTTGGTGTGCTCTCAATACCGAATAATCAAGCACTGAGCAACGATATAACGGACGACGATGAATCGATTACCGAAGCCCACCTTCCTCTCGATCCGATATTGGCAGACTCCATTCGCGCCCAGGCCCGACGCCTGAAAGTCAGCCCAAGCGTCCTGTTCCATGTTGCCTGGGCACAGGTGCTGGCACAAACCAGCGGTCGTGATGATGTCGTTTTTGGCTCCGTGTTACTGGGGCGTTTACAAGGTGGCGCCGGGGCCAACCAAATACTGGGCATGTTTATCAATACGTTGCCAATACGCATTTCCCTTGCTGATCGTAATGTACAGAATGTTGTGCGAGACACTTATCATAATTTGATGGCATTGCTGGAACATGAACAGGCCCCGTTGACGCTCGCACAAAGCTGTAGTGGCGTAGAGCAACCCATGCCGTTGTTCAGTACCCTGCTCAATTACCGCCATTCTCAAATCAGCGAAGAAAATGCGGTTAATGCGACTTGGTCAGGTATGCGCGTCATCGCAACCAAAGAACGGACTAACTATCCGATTATCCTATCGGTGGATGATTTGGGTGTTGGTTTTCATTTAAGCACCCAAACGGTAGCCAGTATCGATCCGTCCCGTGTCATCCATTATCTGCTAACCGCGATTAGGGGGCTGATTGAGGCTTTGGTTCATGACCCGCAACTATCGATTCTGAATATCCCGATCCTGCCAGAGACAGAACGGCAACAATTGCTGGTAGATTTCAACGCCACGCAGAGAGACTTCCCGCAAGATGCCCTCATCCACCCGCTTTTTGAGGCTCAGGTATTACAACGCCCCCATGCCACCGCCGTGGTCTGCGAAGGCCAGACACTGAGCTATGACGAACTGAACCAACGCGCCAATCGTCTGGCGCACCATTTGATTGCGCTGGGTGTGCGTCCGGATGATCGCGTTGCGATCTGCCTCGAGCGCAGTCTGGAAATGGTGGTGGGTTTGCTGGCTATTCTTAAGGCGGGCGGGGCTTATTTGCCACTCGATCCCACCTATCCGGCTGAACGGCTGAACTATATGCTTGAGGATGCCACACCGGTGGCTTTACTTACCCAAACCCAGTGGCGCGATAAGCTCGCCAGCACGTTGCCGACAATCCTGTTTGATGAACTCAACAGCCAAGCATCATTCCCGGTCAATAATCCGGATGTGCAGGCAACCGGGCTGACATCACGCCATTTGGCCTACGTGATTTATACGTCGGGTTCAACCGGACAACCGAAAGGGGTAATGGTTGAGCACCGCAATGTTCTCCGCCTGATCATTAATAATGGCTTTGCCGATATCGGGCCGGATGACTGCATTGCCCATTGCGCCAATGTGTCATTTGATGCAGCGACGTGGGAAATCTGGTCGGGTTTAGTCCACGGAGCCCGTATTCTGTTGATCCCGGAAAAAAAATTACTCCAGCCCGCCAATTTTGGTCAGTGCCTGTCATCGGAAGGAGTCAGTGCGCTGTTCCTCACCACGGCACTGTTTAACCAATATGCGACTTTAATTGCTCCTGCATTGTCAGGTTTGCGTTATGTGCTTTTCGGCGGTGAACAGACGGATACCCGTGCCGCCCTTCGCCTCAGGGCTGAACATCCGCCACAACATTTACTGCATGTATATGGGCCAACGGAGACAACCACGTTTGCCACTGCTTATGAAATACCTTTTTATGAAATACCTTTCATAGCAGAGCAATACGGTGAAGGTGAAAGAAAAATCCCTATCGGGCGCCCGATATCAAATACCCAAACCTATATTCTGGACAAACAAGGCCAGCCGGTGCCTGTCGGCGTTGCCGGTGAAATTTATATTGCCGGTGCAGGCGTTGCCCGGGGTTATTTAAACCGCCCTGAACTGACGGCTGAACGCTTCCTTACCGATCCTTTCTCCTCAGATCCTGATGCCCGTATGTACAAAACGGGTGATCTTGGTTGTTGGCGTTCCGATGGCAATATCGAATATCTCGGTCGCAATGATTTTCAGATCAAACTGCGGGGTTTCCGTATTGAACTTGGGGAAATCGAAGCCAGGTTGAGGCAATGTCATGGCGTACAGGAAGCTATTGTCCTTATCCGTGAAGATGAGCAGAACCAAAAACGGCTGGTCGCTTATTTGTGTTCCCAGACCGGCGTTGAACTGGTTCCGGCTGAACTGCGCCGACAACTCTCTTCGCACCTTGCAGACTATATGCTCCCCAGCGCTTTTGTAACGCTCGACGCTTTTCCGTTGACGCCCAATGGCAAATTTGACCGTCAGGCGCTTCCTCTTCCCGATTTATCTGCCATCGTAACCCACGAGTATGAAGCGCCGAACGAGGAAGAAGAAATCATTCTGGCTCAGATTTGGCAAGACTTACTGGGATTGGAACGAGTGGGACGCCACGATAACTTTTTTGAACTCGGCGGTCACTCACTGATGATCGTGCAACTGGCAACACGCATACAAGACGAATTTCTGGTTGATATCCCTATTTCTTCGTTATTTCTTTCCCCCAAACTGGTGGAACAGGCCGGAATTATCTTTACAGCTCAAATGGATGCTATAGGGAAAAACGATATTGAATCGCTCCGGAACACGCTGGATTTAATGTCAGCAGAAGAACTGATGTCGGTGTTAGGTGGAGACAGTAACAAATGATAAGGACCAACATGAATCTCGATAATCTGAAACGTGCCGTTTTAAAAAAGAAAATTAAAGAACAACTACAAACTCAGAAGGATCAGAATCAAACGTATCAGAAACGGCCACCAATCAGGCAAGTTGCCCGTGATCTTCCCTTGCCATTGTCCTTCTCCCAGCAGCGTCTGTGGTTCCTTAACCAACTCGATCCGGCCGCCAGTCTGGCCTATCATATCCCTGTTGCGTTGCGTCTGACGGGGCAGCTTAATCATTATGCCCTGACTGGCGCGCTCAGCCGCCTGATTGCCCGCCACGAAATTCTTCGCACCCGCTTTATGCTTATCGGGGGGCAGCCCTGCCAGCATATTGATCCTACCGATGTCGGCTTTGCGTTATCCTGTCAAGATCTGCGCTCATCGGATTCAGAAACACAGGCTCATCGCCTTGCCGAACTGACTTCCCTTGAGGCGCAGAAACCTTTCGACCTGACTCAAGGCCCGCTGATCCGCGGTCATTTGCTGCAAATGGCGGATGAAGAACATGTATTACTGATCACGCAGCATCATATTATTTCTGATGGCTGGTCTATTGGTGTGCTGGTTCACGAACTGGGTAGTCTCTATCGGGCTGCTCTCGACAATCAGGGTGATCCGTTTCCCTCTCTGCCCATTCAGTATGCCGACTATGCTGTCTGGCAGCGTGACTGGCTACAAGGTGATGTCCTTACTAAACAACGTGATTTCTGGTGTGGGCAACTCAAAGGTGCACCCGCTTTGTTGGATCTGCCGACTGACCGACCACGCCCGGCTATACAGACTTATACCGCAGGCCAAGTCCCCGTTCAGTTCGATGCCGCCTTGCTGGAATCACTTCAATTATTCGGGCAGCGCCATCACACTACCTTGTTTATGACTATACTGTCGGCCTGGAGCATCGTACTTACCCGGCTTAGCGGTCAGGACGATATTGTGATTGGTACACCGGTCGCTAACCGTCCGAATCAAGAACTTGAAGGATTGATGGGTTTTTTTGTTAATACGCTGGCCTTGCGTGTCACATTGAATGATACCGCCAGTGTTGCCGACTTGCTCACGCAGGTCCGCGAGCGGGCACTTGCCGCTTATGCTCATCAGGATTTGCCCTTCGAGCAAGTGGTGGAAGCATTGCAACCCGAACGCAGCCTCAGCTACAGCCCGGTTTTTCAGGTGATGCTGGCCTTAAACAACACGCCCGCCAAAACGCTAACGCTATCTGGCCTGCAACTCGCGCCCGCAGAACAGATACGCTACAGTACCCACTTTGATTTGACGCTATCGCTGACCGAAACTGAGGTTGGCTTGCTCGGTGAACTGGAATACGCCGTTGATTTATTCGATTCTGCCACTATTGAACGCATGGTCGGCTATTTGAAACAAGTGCTGGTCGCGATGGTGACGGATGCAACACAATCCATTGCCACCCTGCCGATACTGCCGGCTTCGGAACGACAACAACTGCTGGTAGAGTTCAACAACACTCAGGCAGATTTCCCACAGGATGCCCTGATTCATCAACTCTTCGAGGCACAAGCTGCGCTTACGCCCAATGCCATCGCCATAGTATGCGGAGAGAAATCACTCAGTTATGCCGAACTGAATCACCGTGCTAATCTTCTGGCTTATCATTTGATTGCACAAGGCGTACGTCCGGATGAGCGTGTGGCGATTTGTGCTGAACGTAATCTGGACATGGTGGTAGGCTTGCTGGCTATTCTCAAGTCTGGGGGTGCCTATGTCCCCCTTGATCCCGCTTATCCGGCTGAACGACTGGCGTATATGCTTGAAGACTCGGCTCCGGTGGTGATACTGACGCAAACCACACTCTCAGACAAACTAACGAGCACCGTACCCACGGTATTCATCGATAACCAAGAACCGTTCATTCAAAAACCATTTATTCAAAAACCATTTATTCAAAAACAAGCGGCAGACAATCCGGATGCCCGAGTATTGGGCCTGACATCGCACCATCTGGCTTATGTGATCTACACCTCTGGCTCCACCGGACGGCCAAAAGGGGTCGCCATTGCCCACCGTAATACGGTGAATTTCCTGATCTGGGCACAACGGACGTTCAGCCCTGAGGAGCTGGCTAACACCCTTTTTGCTACGTCACTTAATTTTGATCTGGCGGTATATGAATGCCTTGCGCCACTTATTTCCGGTGGCACGGTTCATATTGTTTCCGATGCCCTGTCATTAATCACCACAGGGCTGACGGCGACAAAGCCGTCGATCAGCCTAATCAATACCGTGCCATCAGCCATTGCACATTTGATCGATGCCAATGCGATTCCTGCTGTAACCAAAACCATCAATTTAGCGGGTGAAGCCCTGAAACCGCATATTGTTGAGCAGTTGTTTGCCCGTTCTTCCGTACAGAACGTGTGCAATCTGTATGGTCCCTCAGAGACAACAACCTATTCAACATGGACACGCATGAATCGGGCAACCGGTTTTGGCACTCATATCGGGCGCCCGATCGCTAATACCCGAATCTATATCCTCGACACTTACGGTCAGCCCGTTCCTCTTGGTGTTACCGGTGAAATTCATATCGCGGGTGCAGGTGTCGCCCGGGGTTACTTAAATCGTCCTGAACTTACCGCTGAACGCTTCCTCATTGATCCGTTCTCCTCTGACCCGAACGCACGCATGTACAAAACCGGTGACCTCGGACGCTGGCTGCCCAGCGGCAATATCGAATATCTGGGTCGTAATGATTTTCAGGTTAAATTGCGGGGTTTCCGGATTGAACTGGGTGAAATCGAAGCGCAGTTAATGCAGTGTCATGGTGTGCGCGAAGCTGTCGTTGTGGCCCGCGAAGATATATCTGCTGAAAAAACCGTCGGCCAGAAGCGATTGGTTGCTTACCTGCTGGCGCAAGATGGGGTTGAATTGGTTCCTGCGGAATTACGCCGGCAACTCTCTTCGCACCTTGCCGAGTATATGCTGCCCAGTGCCTTTATGGTTCTCGACACTTTCCCATTGACCCCCAACGGCAAACTCGACCGTCAGGCACTTCCTGCACCTGATTCCTCTGCCATGGTGGCACGTGGCTATGAAGCGCCGACCGGAGAGTTAGAAATTGCGTTGGCCCGGATCTGGCAGGATTTGCTGGGACTGGAGCAAGTCGGTCGTCATGACCATTTCTTCGAACTCGGTGGTCACTCACTGATGATCGTCAGCCTGATTGAACAACTGCACAACCTCGGCTGGCGGCTTGATGTGCGCAGTGTATTCGCCACGCCTGTCCTGAGTGAACTGGCGCAAGCTATTCTGACATATCAGAACAATACTTCTGCTTTCGTGGTGCCCGCCAATCTTATCCGCGAAGACGGCACCACCATCACACCTGATATGTTGCCGCTGGTTTCACTGTCTCAGGCGGAAATCAATGCCATTATTGAAACTATTCCCGGCGGGGTAAGTAATATACAGGACATTTATCCGCTGGCACCATTGCAGGAAGGAATTCTGTTCCATCACTTGTTGCAGACACAAGGTGATGATTATCTGCTGCAAAGTTTGCTGGCCTTTGATACCCGTGAGCGTCTCGATGCTTTTTCAGGCGCGTTGCAACAAATCATCGACCGCCATGATATTCTGCGTACTTCTGCTTATTGGCAAGCGCTGGCCCAACCTGTTCAGGTGGTTTGGCGTCATGCGCCATTGTGTATCAACGTCTTTACTCCGGTTACAGTGGACGACGTTCCATCGCAATTATGTGCTCACACCGATCCCCGCAGGAATCGTCTTGACCTGAGCCGCGCCCCGCTGTTCGCTGTGGATATTGCCCACGATCCAGTACAAAGTGAATGGCTGTTATCCTTACGTTTTCACCATCTGGTCAGCGACCATGTGACATTAGAGTTGATCTTCGCTGAAATTGCTCAGGTGTTGCAGGGAAATACCGCAATGCTGCCCGCTGCATTGCCTTATCGCAACTTTATCGCCCAAACTTTAAGTGTGCCAGGCACAGTGCATGAAGACTATTTCCGCACCCAACTTGCCGATGTTGTTGAGCCAACAGCACCATTCGGGATACTCAAAGTACACAGCGATAGCAGCGCCATCAACGAATCCCGTCTCCCGCTCAATCCCGCTTTGGCGAAGAATATCCGCGCGCAGGCCCGTCGTCTGGGTGTCAGCCCCAGCGTACTGTTCCATGTCGCCTGGGCACAGGTGTTGGCACATACCAGCGGTCACGATGATGTGGTCTTTGGTTCGGTATTATTGGGCCGCCTACAGGGAATTTCAGGGGTTAAACGAACACTGGGTATGTTCATCAATACCCTGCCGATGCGGATTTCCCTGACAGGACGCAGTGTGCGGGAAGTCATACAGGCCACCTATCGCAATCTGACAACATTGCTGGAACATGAACAGGCACCGTTGGCGCTGGCACAACGATGCAGTGGTGTGGCACAACCCATGCCGCTGTTCAGTGCCTTGCTGAATTATCGCCACAGTCAGGCCAGTGAGACCGAAGCCGCTGACACGGCGTGGACAGGGATGCGTATTCTGGCTGCTGAGGAACGAACCAACTATCCCATCACCCTGTCAGTGGATGATCTGGGATTGGGTTTCCATCTGATGGCTCAGACTGTGCCCGGGATCGATCCTGTCCGCGTGACTCAATATCTAACCACTGCTATCAGTGGGCTGATTGATGCCTTAGCCCATGATCCGCAACAACCCATTCTGCAAGTGCCGATTTTGCCGGCCGCGGAGCAACAGCAATTGTTGGTGGATTTCAACGCTACCCAGACAGACTTCCCACAAGATGTTTTAATCCATCAATTATTTGAAATTGAAGCAGCACGTCATCCCACTGATATTGCAATGGTATGTGGAGAACAATTACTCAGTTATGAAGCGCTGAATCGCCGTGCCAACCGTTTAGCACATCATTTAATTGCGCTGGGTGTAAGGCCGGACGATCGGGTAGCGATATGTGTCGAACGCAGTCTGGAGATGGTGGTGGGGCTGCTTGGTATTCTCAAGGCCGGCGGTGCTTATGTGCCGCTTGATCCGGCTTATCCCACTGAACGGCTGGCTTATATGCTTGAGGATTCCGCACCCGTGGTGCTGCTGACCCAACAAGCAATTCAGCAAACGGTGGGCCTGAATACTACATTTATCGATCTGAATACATGTATCGGCCCTGAGTCTACAGATTCTATACCCATCGTTATGCTCGACCCCCAAGAACCGTTTATGGAAACACAGCCGGAACATAACCCGGAAGTGACGGATCTGACCGCTCACCATCTGGCCTATGTTGTTTATACGTCCGGTTCAACAGGTGTCCCCAAAGGCGTGATGAGTAGCCACCGGGCTTTGTGCAACCGGTTGTTGTGGTTCGTGCGTGATATCGCAACGTCATCATTGACCGCAGCGCTGAAAACCAGCATCAGCTTTGTCGATTCGATCACGGAAACACTGGGCACGTTGCTGGCTGGCGGTAAACTGGTGGTTTTCAACAACCATGAAGTGAAAGACCCTGTTCGTTTCTGTGAAGGCTTGCAGCACTTTGATGTTAACCTTTTGGTGGTCGTACCTTCACTATTGAAACTCCTGATACGGGATCGTAATGATAATAGTCATTACCTGAAATCAATCAGGACATTGATTTGCAGCGGAGAACGGCTTGCCCCTGAACTGGCACGGCAGGTCGTGGCAGAATACCCCTGGATTCGGCTGCTGAATTTTTATGGTTCGTCTGAAATTAATGGTGATGCTACATGGTATGAATACAGCGCGACGCCCGGCATACCCGAGGCTTCGGTGATTGGCCGCCCCATCGCCAATACCCAAAGCTATATTCTCGATACTCACGGTCAGCTTGTTCCTTTTGGCGTAACAGGTGAAATCTATATTGCTGGTGCAGGGGTTGCCCGTGGCTATTTGAATCGTCCTGAACTGACCGCTGAACGTTTCTTTAACGATCCTTTCTCTGCAAATCCGGACGCCCGCATGTACAAAACCGGCGATCTCGGCCGTTGGCTGCCTGATGGCAATATCGAGTATCTCGGTCGTAATGATTTTCAGGTCAAACTACGCGGCTTCCGGATTGAACTGGGTGAAATCGAGGCCCAACTGATGCGGTGTCACGGAGTACGTGAAGCTGTCGTTGTTGTCCAAGAAGAAATAGTTGTCCGAGAAGAAATAATTGTCCGCGAAGAAGATGAACCGAATCAGCAGCGGCTGGTTGCCTATCTGCGTCCACAGGATGGCGTTGAACTGGTTCCCGCTGAACTGCGTCAGCAACTCGCCCTGCACCTCGCTGAATATATGTTACCCAGTGCTTTTATGATGCTTGAAGCTTTCCCATTAACGCCCAATGGTAAACTTGATCGAAAGGCACTCCCTGCCCCGGATTCATCTGCGGTGGTTACACGCAGCTATGCAGCGCCAGTCGGTGAAACAGAAACCTCTTTGGCACAAATCTGGCAAGACTTATTGGGACTGGAGCAAATTGGCCGCAATGACCATTTCTTCGAACTCGGAGGTCATTCCCTGCTGGCCGTCCAGCTTGTAGCACGCATTCGTCAAGTGTTGGCGCGAGAGTTGCCATTACAGAAGATCTTCGACCGACCGATCCTGATGGCGCTGGCTCACACAATTACTGAGGCTGCCACAACGACGCAAGCCATTATCCCCGTCGCTGATCGCAGCCAGCCGCTGCCTCTGTCATTTGCCCAACAGCGTCTGTGGTTTCTGGGACAACTCGATCCGGCAGCCAGTCTGGCCTATCACATCCCTGCGGCACTGCGCCTGACCGGTTCGCTTGATCGTCATGCTTTGACTACTGCCCTTGATCGTCTGATTGCCCGTCATGAAGGCTTGCGTACCCGCTTTGTGTCGGTTGAAGGGCAACCCTGCCAACACATCGACCCTGCCGATATCGGTTTTTCTCTGTTCTGTCATGACCTGCGCCAGATTGCTCCCGATTTGCACGCCAGTCGTGTTGCTCAACTTGTCGATGTTGAAGCCCAAACCCCCTTCGATTTTGTTCAGGGTCCACTTATTCGCGGTCAACTGCTGCAACTGACCGATGAGGAGCATGTGTTATTGCTCACCCTGCATCACATTATCACTGATGGCTGGTCTATTGGTGTGCTGGTGCGCGAACTGGGGGCTTTCTACCGCGCTGCACTTGACGGTCATGATGCTCCCTTACCACCGCTGCCCATTCAATACGCCGATTATGCCGTCTGGCAACGTGGCTGGCGGCAAGAAGCTACACTGACTGCACAACGCAATTTCTGGTGTACTCAGCTTGAGGGTGCTCCGGCCTTACTGACACTGCCTGCTGATCGCCCGCGTCCATCAGTACAAACTTATGTTGGCGGCCAAGTTTCCTTCCATCTTGATGCCACATTATTAGCATCACTTAAGGGACTGGGACAGCGTCATAATGCCACCTTATTTATGACTGTGCTGAGTGCATGGAGCATTGTACTTGCCCGACTCAGTGGTCAGGATGACATTGTTATCGGCACACCCGTTGCCAACCGTCCACATAATGAACTTGAAGGATTGATTGGTTTCTTTGTCAATACGCTGGCTTTGCGTGTCAGATTCAATAACGAACTCAGCGTTGCTGACTTGCTTGCACAGGTCCGGGAGCAGGCACTCGCGGCCTATGCTCATCAGGATCTGCCTTTTGAGCAAATAGTGGAAGCATTACAACCTGAGCGTAGCCTCAGTTACAGCCCAATCTTTCAGGTGATGCTGACTTTAAATAACACGCCGGCCCAGCGGCTGGTATTACCCGGTTTACAGCTTGCATCAATTGAGCAGGCACATCATGGTGCCTATTTTGATTTAACGTTATCACTGACCGAAACTGAGTCTGGTTTGGTTGGCGTTCTGGCTTATGCCGCTGACCTGTTTGATTTCACAACAGCCGAACGTATGACTGGCTATCTGGCAAATATACTGGCTGAGATGGCTTCTGATGAGACGAAGGCGATTGCTGCTCTGCCGATGCTGCCGGAATCGGAAAAACAACAATTGTTGGTGAATTTCAATGCCACTCAGACCGACAGACCACAAAACACCTTAGTTCACTCACTGTTTGAAACTCAGGCCGCCCGGCAGCCTGATGCGACAGCCGTGATGTTTGATGATCAAACTATGAGCTATGGCGAACTCAACCGCCGCGCTAACCGTTTGGCGCATCATCTGATTGCGCTGGGTGTAAGGCCGGATGAACGGGTGGCGATTTGTGTTGAACGCAGTCCGGAGATGGTAGTGGGGTTACTCGCCATTCTCAAGGCCGGTGGTGCTTATGTCCCGCTCGATCCCGCCTACCCGACCGAACGACTGGCGTATATGCTCAGGGATTCAGCACCGGTAGCTTTACTTACCCAGACAACGCTTGCTGATACATTGAACCATGCCGTGCCTGCCGCCGGATACACTACCGTGTTACTCGATGCCCCCCAAGTCTGTCTGTCTGAACAGCCAACCCATAACCCGGACACACAGTCATTGGAGCTGGCATCACATCATCTGGCCTATGTGATCTACACATCAGGCTCGACCGGATTACCCAAAGGAGTAGAAATGCCGCTGGCGGCCTTGTCAAACCTGCTGCAATGGCATCGTCAGGCGCCTTCACATCCCGCTGGAACCGGCAAGACCCTGCAATTTGCCGCGCTGGGATTTGATGTCGCTTTTCAGGAAATATTTACCACCCTGTGTGAAGGCGGCGGTCTGGTTCTGATTAATGAAACCATGCGTCGGGAGCCTCAGCAGCTCCTCCGGTTAATTCAGCAAAAACGAATAGATCGTATTTTCCTGCCCTACATCGCCCTCCAGCATCTTGCGGAAGCCGCCAGCAACAGTGATGACGACTTTTCCTGTCTGGCTCATATTATTACTGCCGGTGAGCAATTGCGCATTACACCCGCCATTCAGCGTTTCCTGCAACGGGCTGGCAACTGCCAGTTACACAATCACTACGGCCCGACGGAAAGCCATGTTGCAACATCCTATATATTGGGCAAAGAGAGTGACCACTGGCCAACGTTGCCCCCCATCGGTCGCCCGATAGCCAACGCACAAATCTATATTCTTGACCAATTTGGTCAGCCTGTGCCCCTTGGCGTAACAGGGGAAATCCATATCGCTGGCGCGGGGGTTGCCCGTGGTTATCTGAACCGCCCTGAACTCACTGCCAGTCGTTTCCTTTCCGATCCGTTCTCCACGATCCCCGATGCCCGTATGTACAAAACCGGCGACCTCGGACGCTGGCTGCCTGACGGCAATCTTGAATACCTCGGCCGCAATGACTTTCAGATCAAAATACGCGGCTTCCGTATTGAGTTGGGTGAAATCGAGGCCCAACTGATGCGGTGTCACGGGGTGCGTGATGCGGTTGTTCTTGCCCGCGAACATGAGCCGGATCAGAAACGTCTGGTCGCTTATCTGCGTCCACAGGAGGGGGTTGAACTGGTTCCCGCTGAACTGCGTCAGCAACTCACCCGACATCTTGCCGAATATATGCTGCCCAGTGCTTTTGTCATGTTAGCGGCTTTCCCGTTAACACCTAACGGGAAACTTGACCGTAAAGCGCTTCCTGCTCCGGATTCATCTGCCGTAGTGACGCGTGGTTATGCAGCACCTGTCGGTGAAACCGAAACCGTTCTGGCGCAGATCTGGCAAGCGTTGCTGGGACTGGAACGGGTTGGACGCCATGACCATTTCTTTGAACTCGGCGGTCATTCCCTGCTGGCCGTTCAGCTCGTTGCACGTATACGTCAGGCGCTGGCCCGGGAGTTGCCGTTACAACAACTCTTTGCCCAACCTGTCCTGATGGATTTGGCCCATACCATTACTGACGCGGCTGCAACCACTCAGGCCATGATTCCTGTTGCTGACCGGAACCAACCATTACCTTTGTCTTTTGCCCAACAGCGTTTGTGGTTTCTGGGACAACTCGATCCGGCGGCGAGCCTGGCTTACCATCTTCCTTCCGCACTGCGCCTGACCGGTTCGCTCAATCGTCAGGCTTTGACCATCGCATTTGATCGTCTGGTTGCCCGCCATGAGAGTTTGCGTACCCGTTTTGTTCTGGTGGAAGGTCAACCCTGCCAACACATCGATCCTGCTGATATCGGCTTCGCCCTGTCCTGCCATGACCTGCGTCAGCTTGATCCGGCTCTTCATACCCGCCATGTGACTGAACTTGCTGATCTTGAGGCGAAAACGCCCTTTGATTTTGCTCAAGGGCCACTTATTCGCGGTCAACTGCTGCAACTGACCGATGAGGAGCATGTGTTACTGCTCACCCTGCATCACATTATCACTGATGGCTGGTCTATTGGTGTATTAGTACGCGAACTGGGTATCTTCTACCGTGCTGCCCTGTATAACCACGATGATCCTTTGCCGCCCTTGTCCGTTCAGTATGCTGATTATGCCGTCTGGCAACATGAACAATTGCAAGGGGCGGCCCTCGCTGAACAACGTGATTTCTGGTGTACCCAACTTGAGGGCGCACCAGCGTTACTGACACTGCCTGCTGATCGCCCACGTCCATCGGTACAAACTTATGTTGGCGATCAGGTTTCCTTCCATCTTGATGCCACATTATTGGCATCACTTAAAGGACTGGGACAACGCCATAACACCACCTTGTTTATGACTGTGCTGAGTGCATGGAGCATCGTACTTGCCCGACTCAGTGGTCAGGATGATATTGTGATTGGTACGCCGGTGGCCAATCGCCCACATCATGCACTTGAAGGAATAATGGGTTTCTTTGTCAACACGCTGGCCCTGCGTATCAAATTCCATGATGGACTCAGTGTGGCTGATGTGCTTGCACAGGTCCGGGAACAGGCGCTCGCGGCCTATGCCCATCAGGATTTGCCTTTCGAGCAGGTGGTGGAAGCACTACAGCCTGAGCGCAGCCTCAGTTACAGCCCAATCTTTCAGGTGATGCTGGCCTTAAATAACACGCCGGCTCAAGAACTGGCTTTACCTGAACTACAGTTCACACCATTTGAACAAATGCACCATAGCACTCACTTTGATTTGACATTATCATTAGCCGAAACTGAAGCTGGTTTGGCTGGTGCTCTGGCCTATGCCGCTGATTTGTTCGACTCTACTACCGTTGAGCGTATGGTTGGTTATCTGACAAATATACTGACAGCGATGGCGGCTGATGAAACGCAAGCCATTGCCACTCTGCCAATGCTACCGAAATCAGAACAACAACAATTGTTGGTGGACTTCAACGCCACTCAGACGCATTTTCCACAGGATGCCTTGATCCACCAGCTATTTGAGGCTCAGGCGGCACAACGCCCTGACGCTATTGCGATGATGTTTGGCGATCAAATCATTAGCTATGGCGAACTCAACCGTCGCGCCAATCGTCTGGCTCATCATCTGATTGCATTGGGTGTGCGCCCGGATGATCGGGTCGCCATTTGTCTCGAACGCAGCCCCGAAATGATTGTGGGTTTACTTGGCATCCTTAAAGCGGGTGGGGCCTATGTTCCGCTTGATCCGGCCTATCCCACTGAACGGCTGGTATATATGCTCAAAGATGCTGCCCCCGTAGTATTACTGACTCAGGCAGCACAGAGCGACAGACTGCATGACACTGTGTCTATGTTATTACTTGATGCACAAGACATTTCTCTGGAGGGACAACCGGAGCACAATCCGGAAGCCCGAATGTTGGGGCTGACTTCACGCCATCTGGCATACGTGATCTACACGTCCGGCTCGACAGGACAACCCAAAGGGGTAATGGTTGAGCACCGCAGTGTTAACCGGTTGGTTATCAATAACGCTTATGCGGATATCGGTGTGAGTGACTGCGTAGCCCATTGTGCCAATATTGCTTTTGACGCATCGACCTGGGAAATTTGGTCAGCCCTGTTAAACGGTGGGCGTTTGCATGTGGTTTCACAATCCGTACTGCTTGATCCGGTGCGTTTTTGTGATTCACTTATCAAGGGGCAAGTGACCGCCCTATGGTTAACCGCAGGCTTATTCAACGAGTATCTCGATATGCTCACCCCTTTATTTGGACAGTTACGCTATCTGCTTGTCGGTGGCGATGTTCTCGATCCGAAGAAAATCCAACGTGTGCAGTTAGCTGAGTCACAACCCGCACATCTCATTAACGGATACGGCCCAACAGAAACTACAACGTTTGCTGCAACTTATACTATTGCATCACCCGTTAATGTTACCCGCTCTATTCCGATCGGACGTCCAATTGCCAATACCCAGATTTATATCCTTGATCTGTATGGTCAACCGGTTCCCCTTGGTGTCACAGGTGAAATCCATATCGCTGGTGCAGGGGTTGCCCGTGGCTACCTGAACTACCCTGAACTTACCGTCGAACGTTTTCTGGCCGATCCATTTTCTTCAGATTCGGATGCACGCATGTATAAGACCGGCGATCTCGGCCGTTGGCTACCCGATGGTAATATCGAATATCTCGGCCGCAATGATTTTCAGGTCAAACTGCGTGGCTTCCGAATTGAACTCGGTGAAATAGAAACCCGGCTCACACAATGTCACGGTGTGCGCGAAGCCGTGGTTATTGCCCGCGAAGATGCTTTTTATAAGAAAACAAGTTATGAGAAAACAGGTTATGAAAAAACAGGGGGGCAGAAACGGTTGGTCGCTTATTTGCTGCCTCAGTCAGGTATTAAATTAGTGCCGGCCGAACTGCGCCAGCAACTCACCCAACATCTCGCTGAGTACATGATACCCAGCGCCTTTGTAACGTTAGAGGCTTTCCCATTGACATCCAACGGTAAACTTGATCGTCAGGCGCTCCCTGCGCCAGACTCGTCCGCGATTGTAGTACGTGGCTATGCCGCCCCGATTGGTAAAACTGAGACAACGCTGGCTCAGATTTGGCAAGATTTATTGGGACTGGAACGAATCGGCCGCTATGATCATTTCTTTGAGCTTGGCGGTCACTCATTGCTCGCGGTACAACTATTGAATCGTATGCGTGAACAAGACATGGAAGTTCCGCTGACCGCTTTGTTCGCACATCCGACGTTGTGCTCACTGGCCTTGGCTGCCAGTGAACACCTAGCTGCTATACCTGTATCGCCATTTGATGCGAACCCCGTACCATTAAGTCCGGCAGGCTCTTTGCTACCTCTATTTCTGGTGCATGAAACTTCCGGCGATCCTTTGGTTTATTCACCACTGGCGACTTTACTGCCACCAGAACTCCCCGTTTATGCGTTGCAGGCGCTTGGCATTCACACACTTGAGCATCCACCTGTGTCAATTGAGGAACTTGCGACCAGTCACATTCAGGCAATCCGTCGTCTCCAACCACAAGGGCCTTATCGTCTGGCCGGATGGTCAATTGGTGGTTTGATTGCCTATGAAATAGCTCAACAACTTACGAGTGACGGAGAAACGGTAGAGTTCCTCGGACTGATTGATTCTTATCATCATGCCAATAACGGTTCCTCTGAAAAGAGTGATGAACTGTCAATGATTACTGACCAGCCTGTAGATAAGGAAGCAAGACAAATTGAGTTCATCATTGACTCACTGCGTACTCACGAAAGTGTTAAAGACGAACAGGTATTGGCAGAACTGTACCAATTCAGCAAATTGGAGCAGGTGATTGATCACTGTATTGCACACCAATGGTTGCCGGCTAATATCACACGAGAGGATGTCCTCATTCGTTTATATACTGCTGAGCTGATTACGCAGCTTGGGCAAGATTATATCGCGCCGAAATCATCCTTACCTATCCATCTCTATACAGCAGATGAGTTAAACAACGGGGATATTTGGCGGGGTTGGCACGATATTTCCGGCCAGAATTCAGAACGCCACATGATCGGTGGGACGCATTTTTCCATGATGCATCCTCCTCTGCTCAATCAGATAGCGGATTCAATCACCGAACACGTGCGAGCCGTTCCTGCTTTCGACCCACGCGTTATCATTCAACTGGGATCTAAATCGGTATCGCCGCTATTCTGCATGCCCGGCGCGGGGGCCAGCCCTTCTAGTTTGCTCGAACTGGCGCTGTCATTCCCACCGTCACTCCCGATATACGCTTTACAGGCACGTGGCTTTACCGTCGAGCATAATTATCCTTATACCAGCGTTGAGGGCGCTGCCCGTGCCTATATTCAGGTTATCCGTGAAACCCAGCCTCATGGCCCTTATCATCTGTTAGGTCATTCTTTTGGCGGCTGGATCGCTTTTGAGATGGCTTTACAATTGCAGGCTGAAGGGGAACAAGTCTCCGATCTCATTCTTATCGATACTGATGAACCTGACCAGCAAGGCAGCGCCCGCAAGTCAACCAATTATATTGAAACGATAATGGAGTTGATCGATATCTACGATATGATATTAAATCAGCCCCTTCCGCTCACCAGACAAGATTTTGATAATCTGGCGCCGGATGAACAGATCCAATTTTTACACAGTGCCTTGGTGAAAGCCGGTCTCTTCCCGGTCAAAACGCCGATATCACTGCTACAGGGAGTCATCCGCGTTATGCAGGCCAACCTGAACACCCGCTATATTCCCCGTACACGTTATGAGGGACTTGTTCACCTGATCAGTGCAGAAAACGGGGATACCGATGAAAGAAAAACCCGCGAAACTCAGTGGAGTACTCATGTTGCTAAACTGAACACGATGCTTGCTCCCGGCAATCATATGACCATGTTGTCCACACCACAGGTTGAGCACTGGCTGACTCAGCTATGGCAGACATTGGATTACACGAATAACCCAAATTCTGCGTTCTTGTTCGGAAAGAGAAAACCTTACTGATTTATTCAAACCGCCCTGAGTCAGGGCGGTTAAAACCGGGGCGAAGTTGCTGAACCGTATGTATGAGCAAAACATGAACGATATTATTAGTGACGCTAAAGAGGAAAACTATGCTGTATTTTCTTGACGGTCTGAATCCCGACGAGGCGGATAAGAGTGCTCTTCACACTTCCTGTCCTGATGGACAAGAATGGCAAGCGCTGCTCGACCAGTTTATCCCCCATGCCGGTGAGGAAGAACTGCTCGAACTGGAAACCAGTATTGCTGGTGACCCTGTCACTTATTGTCAGCACGAGTTAAACAAGCCAGTACACGAATTGGCGGAGCTTGAAAAACAGTTTACTTCGGTGATTATTCCTGAACTTCCGGTTGATAGCGGGACATACGTCCGGCATTTGAGCGAAGACGTGCTTAATCATGTCGTGCCCGTATCCTCACCAACATTTGTTGGTCACATGACGTCGGCTTTGCCTAAGCACTTACCTGCGCTTGGCAAAATCCTGACAGCTCTCAACCAGAATCTGGTCAAACTGGAAACATCGCATGTTTTAACCGCGCTGGAGCGTCAAGTGCTGGGTATGATGCACAAATTGGTATACAACCGCGACGACGATTTCTATCAACAGTGGCTCCATAACGGCAATCATGCGCTGGCAACCTTTTGTTCTGGGGGAACGCTGGCTAATTTGACTGCCATGTGGGCATGCCGAAACCAGCTTATGCCAGCCAATGGCGATTTTGCCGGCCTTGCCCGTGAAGGTTTAGCCAGAGGACTCATTCATTATGGTTATAACGGACTCGCGATTCTGGTTTCGGAATTGGGACACTATTCACTGAAAAAAACCGTGGATGTGCTCGGTTTGGGACAAGATGCGCTGGTAAAAGTCGCTACCGACAGAAATGGCCGGATCTGTATTGATGCCCTGCTCACGCAATTGCAGAATTTGCGTCAACGCAATATCAAGCCCATGGCTATTGTCGGGATAGCCGGTTCCACAGAAACCGGTTCTATCGATCCGCTGAATGTTCTGGCGGATATTGCTGAACAGGAACAGTGTCATTTTCATGTTGATGCCGCTTGGGGTGGAGCGAGTTTGTTGTCAGAACGCTATCGGCATTTATTCGATGGTATCGAACGTGCCGATACTGTGACGATTGATGCGCATAAACAAATGTATGTGCCAATGGGAGCCGGTGTGGTGCTGTTCCGTCAGCCTACCCTGACCGACGCCATTGCCCAGCATGCTAATTATATTGTCCGCAAGGACTCGAAAGATCTCGGACGCCATACTTTAGAAGGCTCACGCAGCGCGATGTCGCTTATGCTGCACAGTAACTTCCATCTGCTCGGCAGACGGGGATTCGCTCACCTGATAGATGCAAGCATCGAGAAAGCACGGCAATTTGCGGATCTCATCCGCCAGCAGGAAGATTTCGAGTTAATCAGCGAACCCCAACTTTGTCTTCTGACCTACCGATACGTGCCATCAATGGTGTTACAAGCATTACGCGAAGGCCCGGAATCGGCGAAACAAAAACTGCATGATATGCTTAATGCACTTAACCAAAACATTCAGGCTATGCAGTGGACTGCGGGAAAAACCTTTGTCTCCCGCACCTCTATCAACCCGGCGCAATGGAATCGACAACCAACAACCGTTTTGCGTGTTGTACTGGCAAATCCATTGACGACCCCGGAAATACTTGAAGATATGCTTGAGGAACAGCGACAGCTCGCGCTACAAAGCCCGTTCTGGCAAACGCTACAGGATTTGGTCAGTTAAGGGTATAAGGCTGAGGACAGAAAAAATAGCCGATGCTAACACTAAACATCGGCATAATAATGGTCAATTATTCTGTATAAAGCTCAGTATGAGAAAAACTGGTTCTGTCGCTTACAAGTGAGTGAAGAGGAACGGCGTTATGGCCATTATCTGCTGATCCGGCGTAACCGGGATGAGAAGCAGGAACTGGCCTACTATGTTGTCTATGCTCTTAAAGAGCAGGCCGATCTCAAGACGCTGATTCAGGTGGCCGGACATTGCTGGGAAATCGAAAGCGGTTTTGAGGAAACAAAAGGCGAGTGCGGTCTGGATCATTACGAAGTCCGGCAGTGGCAGAGTTGGTATCGGCATATTACGCTGTCATTATTGGCGCATGCGGTTCTGGCGGCTTTGCGGATACAGGAGAAAAAAACGCCGGCGGGACTGATAGCCCTGAGTGTAGCGGAACTGCGTAAGCTCCTGTCAAAACTGATGAGAAAAACAGGAGAAACCCTAAAGCAGATTTTATATTGGTCAACCTGGCGACGACGACATCAGTATCGCGCACAACAATGCCATTATCGTCGGCGAAATAGCCTTATGATTACAGAACGATTACGACTGTAGTACTAGCCCACGTTTTCTGGTCGACCGCTTCATGCCAACTTTTTTGGCAACACGGGCAATTAAACGCTGAATCTGGACTTGGTTCCCTTCAAGTTGGCATTTGACAGAATTTTCCGGTTTTTCAAGGCCTAGGCAAGCTTTGTCCACGTAACCTAGATCAATGTAAAGTGTGAACGATGCTCATTTGAACATCGGATGAAATGACGCTTTCTCACATTGACAGACTTCGCTAGTCAATGCTGCGGCGAGCGTTGCGGATCAATAAGGATCAGTTTTCCCCTGTAAATAAAAAAGACACAAAAAAAGATCCGTAATGTACCAAACCCTAAAAGCCGGAGGGCTTCGCCATTAGTAATAGGGGAGGGACTTGTCTCAAGGTATTCTAACCTCAGATTTGTTTAAAAATAGCAATATCAGTATCTCGTAAATTCAAGCTCGGTTTTTTCGGTTGGAATGTATAGCTAAATCACACTAATATGGCATAATATCCAGATCCAACATGACAAGGCATAAAGTGAAATGGGTTACAGTTTAGATTTTCGAAAAAGAGTCCTGGCTTACAAAGATAAACATTCGTTGACTTTCGAGCAAACGCGTGCCCATTTTGAGATTTCTATTCGTACCCTGTTCCGGTGGAGCCATAAAATAGAACCTTGCATGACGCGTGATAAGCCTCCCATGAAAATTCCTGATGAGGTGCTTATCGCGGATATCCAAAAATTTCCCGACGATTATCAGTGGGAAAGAGCAAAACGTTTAGGTGTCTCGCAGTCGGCTATTCATTACGCCTTGAAACGACTTCGGCTCACGCATAAAAAAAACGCTAGAACACCCTCGCGCTGACCCTCAGGCTCGTCAAGCGTTTGTCGAGCGGATCAATGGCTATGAACAGGCAGGCAAACCGATTGTTTACTTAGATGAAAGTGGTTTTGCTCAATCCATGCCACGTACACATGGGTATGCTGAAAAAGGACAGCGCTGTTTTGGTACACACGACTGGCATGCGAAAGGCCGTATTAACGTGATTGGGGCCATTCTCAACAATAGCTCCCGCACGGTGCCGTGATAGTCATGGATAATGCGTCTTTCCACAAAAGAAATGACACGATACAAGCGATAGTTGATAGCGAATGTCAACTGGAATGGCTTCCTGCTTATAGCCCTGATTTGAATCCGATAGAACACAAATGGGGTGGAGCAAAAGCAATAAGAAGACAAAAGAGATGTTCAGTTGATGAGCTGTTTACAGAGCATATTGAATATGCCATGTTATGCTGATTTTGCTATATCTGGACGGGCGGGACGAAGCAATACCTAGCCGCATCTTTCGCCCCCATGTCAGCGAGATCATTAAATTCTGTCGGCGCAGCAAAGGGGGACGGCAATATCTCGAAATAGAAGCCGCCCTTGACCCCTACGAGAAAAGGCAAGGGGCAAAGAACCATACGCGAGGCCGAAGCCGAAGGACTGATCAGCAATTACCGTACCATCTCCTATGAAGATACGGGGCGTTTGGTAATGGTTGAAATCGAACTCCCGCAATGGATTTACCGTGAGGTCGTCGAGTCGAAAAACCCGCATGTTGAGAACGTTGATCAAGACCAATGACTTACCCGAATACATTCTGGTTGAAAAGAAGGGAATGGAAAGCCCGATTTTGTTCATGTACCATCGGGATCTCGATATGGAAACATTTCTGGCGGGAGTAAACGATATAACAATCCGACAGAAAACCGAAGAAGAACAGTGAAACGATTAACCGATTGACCGATTGACGTTTTCTCAAGCGTCTCTATATTCTCTAAATCGCGCTTTTTTATTTTAGATGGGTATTTAAAAACAAACTTGAGATTTACAGGCGCGAGCTGAACGACCAAAGCTATCACGAGGGCAAGCTTGAAAACCTCGTGCTCCATAAAGTGAATGCCGAAGTGCCAAAAACTTTAAGCTTCATGATCGAGGCCAGTTTGATTGATTATATCAAATGCCCTAAATTTTCAGGGAAGATATCCAAAAGCAAACTGGATTTTGTGTATCGGCAGAAGGCGGCGTATTAGGGGGCAGTTTTCCCTTAAGGGAAAACTGCTAAAGGCATTACCAAAGGTAACGCCTTTATTTTTGTTTTTGTGAGTGGATAATCATCAATACAGTTAATAGTAAATGATCTTTATTTACTAGTTAATAATATCATTGGTAATAGTAATATCTTCAATAGTGTTGCTATTCAGGTCAGTTACATTTACATGCACAGATTTCTTTTGTAGATAAGCATTTAAAAGTGACATATATACAGCCAATGAATAATTTCCTAAAGAGGAGTGATCAAAATCATATTTTAGTGTGAAATTTTTTGAGATAATTCCTAATTCTTGATTAGTGAGAGTAATTATTGCATTGTTATCTTTTACTTAAACATTTAATATTTTGCTCTTACTAAGAAGTATTGTTTCATGATTGCTATTCATATTCATAGTATAAATCTCCAGTTTTTAAATTTAGGATGTATTTATTGTTAATGAACATTTTCTCATTTAGGAATGAAGTCGTTTTTTTTAAAAAAACCTGCATTATCTTTCTATTGGGTTAAATGATATTTTTTGGGGAGGGATGTAAATTTCTAATTATGTAATTGATGTATCAATGAATATGTGTTTTTATTTATTGGTTTTTTAAATATTACATTTCATTATGTGTTATTTAATAATAAGTATTACCCAATTATATTAATAATTGGGTCTAATTTAGGACAACCACATGAATGATTAAATAGTATCCTGAGTGGACAATTCGGCCTGTAAGACTTGCTCCAGAAATTGGTTTTTCATTCATGCTATTTGCGTTTCATTCTTATACTTAATTTGGTGCTTTCTTGTTTCATCATATTTAGTGCTAGCAGTATCAATATCTGATAATTATCCTCGCGAAAGGTTACATCCAGTACTGTACCCAGTAGGAAATATTAATTGCGAGCCACTACAATTAAGGGGTCGGTTCCGGATGTCTACATGTAACGGCTTGCAATCGAAAACGGTCGGACTTGCATTTATCCGATTTTTTGGGATCGTATGAGAAAGATGACCATATCAAACCAAGGAAGGGTTACCGCGACCAACCGACGAATGACGGGTAAACAACTCCTTCTCTACCATGTGTCTTCCATTGCGCTTCATTAAGGAAAAAGGTCGTTCGGCCTTTGCTTTTTTTGGCGGTCAATGACCGCCACCCGCTCCCGCCCTCGGAAATCAAGGCAAACTTTCATGATCCATCGTCTTTTAAGGAAAGATACATTGCCGTAAAAGCGTATGATCGTAATTGAAGAAATACGATTATGCGTTTTTAAAGAAAACTCGCTCTGTTTTTTAAAAGCCTTGACATCCCTTTACATTCATCCTATCATTTTTCCTTGAAAACATCAAAACACCGAACAGACCATGATGAATGAAACAGAATTTCATGCCTTGAGGCCACGGCTCGGACGCTTGACCCCAAAAAACGTTGAGGTGGCAGAACAGGTGCTTGTGCACGGTCACGATCAAGCAAATGTTGCACGGACTTACGGCCTGACACGGCAGCGCGTGAATGAGATTGTTACGCGTGTCCTGACTGCGGCTTCTGAAATACCAACGGGTTGGCAACGCGTGGAAGTTTGGCTCCCGCCAGAGCTGGCAAGACAGGTTCGCCAGATGGAAACCGAGGCAAAAGCCACGCTCAAAAACAAGGCCAGTGAGGAGAAATGAACCATGTTGACACAAAGTGAAATTGAAGAACGCCAGCACCATGTTTCCAATGCCATAGCCAGCCAACGGCTTGAAGGCATTGAGCCAGACATTCAGACCCTTGAAGACCTGAACCGCTTCGCCTCTGGCGATCTTGAGCTTTCCGATGTACTGTTTCGATTGCAAGAAAGAACGCGACGTGTCGAAATACATAACTGAAGACGCCTACACCGATCCGAAAACGGGCGTTTTGTTAAACAGGCTCGGCCTGACCAATCAGGACGAACTCGACAAGGCCGAAGCCGCCTATGTGGCGACACGCTCTATCGAACTCGCCTATCGTCCGCTCACAATTTCAAGTGAATGTGCCTATACCCTTGAGCATCTGCAAGCCATTCATAAAAAACTGTTTGGTGACGTGTACGAATGGGCGGGACAGGTGCGCACCATCGACATTTCAAAGGGCAATACACGCTTTGCCCATCATGGAACCATCAAAAGGGAAGCGCAACGGCTCACGCGCCAACTGGCCGACGAGCATTATCTCAAGGGACTTGACAGGGAAGAATTTTCCCGCCGTGTCGGGTTCTACATGGGCGAATTGAACGTCTTGCATCCCTTCCGAGAAGGCAACGGGCGCACGTTGCGGGAATATGTTCGGCAACTGGCTCATGATGCAGGGTTTACGATACGCTGGGATCAAATCGACCCTGAAAACCTGATTGATGCCGCAATTCATGCCTATCACGGCCAGTCGTCTTTCTTGGCTCGTATCATTTATGAAAATTCATATTCAATTAGCGTGAGTCCATAAAAAATGGATTGCGAACCTAATATTTATTTTTTCAGTGTTGCTATTAGTTCTGTTAACTGTGTTCGTAATGTTTCTGTCTCACCTTTTAATCTTCCCATTTCCTCCAGAGATTTGCGGCAAGACGATAGAAGCCGTTGTGAACGAACTTGCAAAGGTTCTGTCGTATTAACAGAGAAAATCTGAGTCAATGTGGGATTGGTTGTATTTTATGCAGCTAATCGATAAAACGTCTCTGCCGGTAACAATGCCTTATCTTCTGATTGTGAGTATTGTCCTTTACGCAGCATCGAAACGAGTTCTATCCCCGCTAAAATCGTTTGGGCCCGGCGAAACGATTTAAAACCTAACATTGGCCATATCCGACGTTTGATATTGCGGTGATCTTGCTCCACTAAGTTGTTCAGATATTTACTCTGTCGGATAGTGATGGTTTCCTCTTTGGGTCTATCGGCGTTGAGCGTCGCCAGTGCAGTGGTATTCGCTCCACTTTTATCAAGGGTCACGACCTCAGGCTCACCGTGATGGCGGATCGCCTTGCGAAAGAAGCGCAACGCGGCGGGAGCATCCCGCTTAGCCGTCAGCAGGAAGCCGATAGTTTGCCCGGCCGTATCGACTGCTCGGTACAAATATTTCCATTGTCCTTTGATTTTGATATAGGTTTCGTCCATGCGCCAGCGACGACCCTCAAGACGTTTATGTCGACGAAAAGCTTTACCCAGCAATGGGGTAAGCCTGATAACCCAGCGATACAGAGTGGAATGGTCGACCTCAATACCGCGCTCAGTCATCATCTCTTCGAGATTGCGCAGGCTTAGCGCATAAAATAGGTACCAGCGGACACACTGAGCGATGATATCAACGGGATAATGTAAACGTTTGAAAGCTTTTCGAATTAAAGACACGGCTCACTCTGCAAAAGGTCACATATTACCTGATCTCCCTTTAATGCGACAGAACTCTATTTTTTCCTACAGCAATTATCTATAACCAGATTCTTTATAACTACATGATTTATAAACACTTATAACCACTTACTGCGCCTTAACCACCAAGCGAAAATGACTATCAATACAGATAAGAAAAGGCTGAATAAGCCGAACCCAAACTGATAGGTATTGCCGGGTATCCCACCCAGATTGACACCAAATAACCCTGTCAAAAAAGTTGTTGGCAAGAATATCATTGCTAACAGAGACATTATGTAAGAGCGACGATTCATGGCATCTGCCATCATAGATGCTATTTCATCCGCAAGAACCGCAGTCCGGGCGATACAACTATCAAGATCATCCAAACCTCGCCCCAAGCGATCGGCAATTTCCTGCATTAAGCGACGTTCTTCGTCACTCATCCACGGTAACCGCTCACTGGCTAAACGAATGAAAACATCACGTTGAGGTGCCATATATCGGCGCAGGACGATTAATTGTTTGCGCAGCAATACCAACTCCCCACGACCCGGCACTTTTTGCTCTAAAATATTATCCTCAAGTTCAATCAGGTTATCATGCAGCTCTTCGATAAAATCATTCACTTCATCAGTCATTGCTCCGGCGATTTCAACCAACCAATGACCCGTACTTTTTGCACCAACGCCGTTGTGTAAATCATCCAAAACTTGATCAATGGAATGAATTTTCCGATGACGACTGGAGATAATAATTCTGTCATTAACATAGATGCGGAACGAAACTAAATGATCAGGCCGCGCATTATCATTACGGTTCACCGATCTCAACGTAATCAAAGTGCCTTCACCCGTGCGCAGCATCTTCGGACGAATACTTTCATTCATTAATCCTTCCTTGACAGGAAGCGTTAACAACGTGGTATTCATCAGCCATTGATGGCTATCCTGATTTTTATAGTCAAGATGTTGCCAAAATGGCTGTTCTGTGGTGGCGAGTGAATTTTCCCCAAATGTCACCATCCCCCCTTTGCCATTCAACTGGCAGGAATAAATGGCATTTGAGCCTTTGAATACTGAGCCATAGATCGTTTCCACATCTGCTCCTTGTTCGTACTGATCTTTTGGTACTTAGTTTAGTGCTTGATGATATACATGTTATGACTATAGGCCACATCTTCAGGATTGGTGATCGGGTATCCTTTTAACCACGTTTTGATCAACCGACCATTGGTATATTGATAAATCGGAACAATGGGCGCTTGTTCTGCGATCATTTTTTCTGCCTGATTGTAATCGCGGTTCCTGATTACATCGTCAGTTTCATAACTTGCGCCTTTAAGCAACGCATCATAATCAGCATTGTGAAATTTCGCGATATTGCCACTGTGAGCGGATGTCAAAAGAGACAGGAAACTTGATGGTTCGTTATAATCCCCGGTCCAGGATGCCCTGACCACATCGAAATTACCCGTGTTACGGTTATCAACGTAGGTTTTCCACTCCTGATTAACTAATTTCACCTCCACGCCCAATTTTTTCTTCCATTCTGAGCTAATGGCGATCGCTATCCGCTGGTTGTTTTCCAGATTGTTATAAAGTAATGATATTTTTAATGGATTTTCAGGGCCATATCCGGCTGCTTTCAACAATGCCTTCGCCTGATTATCGAGTTCCTGTTGAGTGAATGTTTCCTGCCGGCTTTTCTCTGGCCGGAAGCCTGCCGTCACATCAGGGGTAAAACGCCATGCCGATTTTTCTCCCGTACCCACTACTTTTTTCGCAATCAAGTTCCTGTCTATTGCCATGGAAAGTGCTTGTCTCACCCGAACATCATTTGTTGGTGCCCGTTTTGTGTTAAAAGCATAGTAGTATGTTCCCAACTGATCCGGCGTGAAAACTTGTCCCGGAAGTTCCCGCAACAATTTCTGGTACATGTTCTTAGGGAAAGATTCCGTAATATCCAGATCTCCCGCCAGATAGCGTTTGGTTGCATGAGATTCCTGATTGATGGGCATAAAGGTAACTTTTGTCAGTACCGTATTTTTGTTATCCCAATAATAGGGGTTTGGCTTCAGGACAATTTTTTCATTCACAACCCGCCCCGTTAACATAAATGCACCATTACCAACCAAGTTCCCTACCCGGGTCCAATCATTGCCATATTTTTCGACGCTCTGCTTATTGACCGGATAGAGGCTAAAGTTGGTTGTCATGCAGGGAAAATAAGGCACAGGCCGATCCAGACTCACCTTTAACGTGTAAGGATCGATGGCTTCTACACCCAATTTTTCCGGCGGTAATTTTCCATCAATGATTTCTTGTGCATTCTGAATACCTGATAAGGCAGCAAACCAGGAAAAAGAAGAGGCATTGGCAGGATTGACCAATCTCTGCCAACTATAAACAAAATCAGAGGCTGTGACACTGTCACCATTAGACCAACGGGCATCATGACGAAGTGTAAATATCCATGTTTTGTTATCTGTTGTTTTCCAGTCAGTAGCAACGCCCGGAATGGTTTGACCATGAGCATCTTGATTTACCAGACCTTCAAACAGATCACGCAATATTTGTGCCTCAGTTAAACCGAAAGATTTTATCGGGTCTAGCGATGCAGGTTCATCTTTCAATTGACGAACCAATTCCTGCCGAGGGTCAAGTTGAGTGCCGGCAGGAACATGGGCGGCAGAAACAGAAAAAGAAAGCCCGGTCATCAGTAATACAGAGGAGAGTAACGAAAAACGATGCATGATTCTTTTGCCTTATGAGTCTAATAATTATCCTAAAAATATATTATAAGGCATTGTTAATTAACGGGAGCCTGAAGATTTCATGAATATTGTGTCTATTTTTGTGGGCAAGATCGCACTATTCCTTTACACTGGCGGTCCTTTACACTGACGGCGCAGTTTATTTTATAGAGGGAGAAAACCATGACACAAACAGTCAAGTTCCAAGGTAGTGATATCACCGTTAACGGAGATTTTCCACAAGCAGGCCAGACAGCGAAAGACTTCACTCTAGTTGCTAAAGATCTTGCCGATGTTGCATTGAGCCAATATGCAGGCAAACGTAAAGTGCTTAACATTTTCCCAAGCATCGATACCGGTGTTTGTGCCACATCTGTCCGTAAATTCAATCAACTTGCCAGTGAGTTGGACAATACTGTTATATTGTGCATTTCAGCAGATTTGCCTTTTGCTCAGTCTCGTTTCTGTGGTTCTGAAGGTTTGTCTAACGTTGTTACTCTTTCTACACTTCGTGGTGGAAAGTTTCAGGAAGATTACGGCGTTGCAATAACCGAAGGCCCATTGGGTGGTTTAACTGCACGTGCCGTTGTTATTTTGGATGAAAATAACCAAGTTATTTATAGTCAGTTAGTCGATGAAATCACTAATGAACCTGACTATGACAGTGCATTATCAGCATTAAAATAATTATTTTATTATTGATGATATTGCCTTTATTTTACGGCACAGCAAGATAGTTGTTTTATAATAAATTTTTATTTTCATGACGGCGGTGGGTTTACTCATTGTAAACCCATCGCCGCTAGTTTATTCAAATGTACCTGAACCACTCTCACCATATTACAAATAACCACCCCACGCCCGCTTAAACCACCTTTCACGAAAAAGTGGAAACCCTATCAGATGTGCCGAAAACGACCGTTTTTGACACATGAATAAAAACACCAACAAATCAATAGATTAAATGTTGGCGGTTATCGCATGAATAAGGTCATTACACCTACACAGTGTATTTAGCCAAGTCTTTAGGGGTTATTTTCTTGGACACATTGTCTTTATTAATAGATAAAACTATCTTTCCGTGTAATCCATCCAATGGATTATCACCTATTTTTTTTACTGTCAAAATTGCAGCTCTGTTTTTAACTCCAGAAAAGATGGAGTCATCTTCATTTTTAAGCCTATTAACATCCCTTGGAGAATACATATCGTTATTCATGACTTCTTTAGATATACCCTCAGGGAAATATAACTGACCTACAAAATAGAATTTATCTTCCTGTCTTTTTTGTACGTTCGCATTTCTTGCTGATAAATGAATATGTATGGCTCTTCCGGCATAAAAACCGGGGAAAATTGTGGTGAACCTGACTATGCCTTCTTTGTCTGTCCTTTGTGCCCCACGAAGAAATGTGCTTTCATCAGTTCTTGAAATCGTCCCTATATCACTAGATGGAGCCTCAAGGTCTGGGTTTATGTATTTCCAACCTGAATATTTTCCCATTGCATTACAATGCCATATATCAATAAGGGTATCATGTAAAGGTTTACAGGTTACAGAATCAATGACTTTCATTGTCAATAAAAGAGGTATTCCGGGTTCATCCTCTGTTATATTCCTTCTCAATAATTTGTTATTTATAAAATATGGCCCTGACATTTCCTCTGGGGTCATCTCGCAAACCCCTATATCAATATCACCCTCTTTCTTTGGTTGACTATGTGAAGAGGCGAAAACTCCTGCCGGAACCAGAGGTAATAATGAAAATATTGCACCAGTCACACTCGCCTTTTTCAGAAAAAGTCTTCTTTCATTTTTCATAAAGTGGCTCCTTATATATCATTTAATTATTGTATAGTAAATTGGTAAGCTATCGTTTAATCTGTGGATTCAGATAGTTAGTCGGTATCTAAATATATATAATTCCCTCTTCTTTAAATAGAATTAATTATGTATCGCATTGATATTAAATGAAATACATCTAATTAAGTATAATTTCATCATATATAACAAGGCACCGGAATAATAAATGTAGCGGCTCGCGGTTGAAATCCAGGTGACCTGTGAATGCGTAAGTACTCCAAGGTTCTTTATGTTATCCAACAACTAAGCATTTAATACATGACAAAAAATATTAGATGTAATTAGATAAATATTACTTGACCTCAAGTTAGCTTGAGATTTTAGGGTATATCCACTAACCCAATCGATTCAAAAATCAGGCGACTCAATCTATTTAAAAATTTGAATATGAGAATAATAATGTCATTGGAAATGGTTACAGCCTATCGTAAATCGAATGCACTATTTGCTTTTGTAGACAGCAAAGCACCATTATATTTAAGTACCCAAGATGGTAAAACAGTGGAACAACTTTCTCAGCTATGCCATGTTTATCAGGATAGATTC
>NZ_LFCV01000066.1 GCF_001037465.1 Xenorhabdus khoisanae | reverse complement strand
TGGTTAGCCTCTGGCAAAGATCCGAAGTTACAATTTAACTTGGATATGCAAGAGTCATTAAAACCCGTAACAGTAAGAGAAGCCATTGAGTATTGGATCGAAAATTATGGAAGAGACAACCGTGCAGGCATTGATAAACTTATAGCCCAACTAAATAAATATATTTATCCAAATATTGGGAATATGGCATTATCAGACTGCGAGACGCGCTATTGGCTTAAATGTTTTGATAATATAAAGAAGAAATCCCCCGTTTCTGCTGGATATATATTTCAACTCTGCAAGCAAGCTTTAAAATTTTGCCGGGTAAGGAAATTTGCTATTAGTAATGCGCTAGATGATTTAACGATTCCAGATGTAGGTAAATTGCAAAATAAAGGGGACAGGGTTTTAACAGATAATGAGTTAGGTCAATTATGGAGATCTATAAGTACAAATACCTATATTCCTTATTACAGTAATTTATTAATACTTTTGATTGTATTTGGCTGTAGAACTCAAGAGGCTAGATTATCAAAATACTCAGAATGGGATTTTGATTCAATGCTATGGACTGTTCCAAAAGAACACAGTAAATCAGGGGGAAAAATTATTCGTCCAATCCCTGAATATTTAAAACCATTCTTGAGTAAATTAATTTATGAAAATTATAAAAGTGGCTATCTGCTTGGTGAGTTAAAAGATAGTGTGACAGTAGCTCAATATGGGACAAGAGTATGGAAAAAATTAGGGCATACGGAAAAATGGACATTACATGATTTGAGACGCACCTTAGCAACTAAGCTAAATGATATGGGCATAGCACCTCATGTAGTTGAGCAACTGTTAGGCCATGCACTACCGGGCATCATGGCTATATACAACAAGAGCCAATACCTACCAGAGAAGCTAGACGCCTTAAACAAGTGGTGTGAGCGGCTGGATGTATTGGCGGGTAATTATGAAAATGTGGTTTTAATCGGCAGTAAAACGGCATAAACTGACACGGCGAGACTAGCCCGACGGGGTGAAAAGCAAGAAACCCTACTTGCCTGTTTCGCTAAACTTTTAGGGTAGTGTTAAGGGTAACGCAATGAAAAAAAATAGAATTATTAATTTACCAGAAAGAAGATATTTTCCTTTACATAAAATAGAAAGAGAAATAGGTATTCCGTGTGATCTAGAAGACTTAGTTCATTATGCCGCTATAGGTGATCTTGAAATATGCGTGAAGGTGAATTGGCAGAATGGATTTGATATGGATTCGATTGAAGCGGATGGAATGAGAGTGTTTTCAAGATATAATTATGTTAAAGCGACAGAGGCATTGACGTTATGCAATGGCGAAGAGCCTCCTTTGTCATATATTGAACTTGCCTACGAAACAGACGTTACTTTGATTGAAGAGCAAATACGATATAATTATAAACAGAAAGAGTTAGAGCATAGAGCAATAGAAATTAATGGTCTATTTGCTTTAAGTAATGAACTATTTAGATTCTCTGAAAACAAATTACTTAAAGGCGATATTTTTAACGAAACAGTTTTAACTCTGCCAAAATCTGACAACTATAAAATATATGATCTAACAGCAAGAGTTGAAGAAGAAGAAGGTATAGGTTATAAGCCTACAGCAATCTCAGGAATAAAATACCCCGTGTCAATAGATAAAATGCTTATCACAAAAACTGAATTACAAAGATTCATCAATGGCAGCATAGAACCTGAGAGAACGGAAAAAGAAACCATCAAGACACCACATGGAAATGGAGAAAGATTTGCTGCAAAGCGTGAAGCAGTTTTAATGGCAGCTATGTACATCCAGAAAAAATATCCAGATAAATGCAATTCTTATACAGAATGGGCTAAGCAAATTGATTTAGCTGCTCTAGAATTTTGGCCGCAAGAAGGAAAGCCGCCCCTTGAGATTGAAAGCATCGAAAGGCTGTTAAGTAAAGTTTATAACCCTTCAAAGTGGAACGGGAATTAGATTTAGTCCACAGGAACTAAAAATTTTTTATCAATAATCACCGTAAAAACAAACTACTTATAGGCAAAATCACCCTCATGAAAACACTGAAACCATGAGGGTAGCATGCAAAATCAATTTATTTCACCAACACCAGAAGAACGTCGCTCTATCCTTTCCGAGTATGGTGAACCTTATGATCGTCTTGTACGTGAAAAGGAGCGCCATCACATCACCTCTATTTCCCGTACTTCCGCATGGAAGCTGGAAAACGAAGGTCGCTTCCCTGCCCGTAAACCATTAGGCCGCAATTCCTGTGCTTGGTTGCTCAGTGAGCTGCTGCATTGGGTACGCAACCCGCCCACAGTAGAGAACGTAAATAACCCCTATAGCCGAAAATCAAATTAATTAAGACAGGGTAAAAATATGACATCTAAAAAGGTGGCCTTAAATGGTCAGGGCTTCGCTCACTCTGAAAATAGTCAAGATGATATTTCAATTATTCGCAAAGCGGTTATTTCCGGTAACTGGTCATCGATTAACAAAGGTATTTGTACACTCACTGATTTGGGATTACGTCATAATGGTCAAGGGTTGGTCTGGCTTAATTCTGGTGTATCGGTTCACGATGCAGAAAGTGATACAGGGCTGACAGGAAAGGATAAGCAGTCCTATGAGTATCATTCAGGGGTGTGCTCAGTTAACCATTTGAATAGTGGTAACTATTATGGATTTGTCCAGCTAAAAGATATTGATAGCTATGCCCTAAATATCATCGCTTCAATCAGTTCCGAATATCACACACGCAAAAATGGTGTGCCTTTAGCGACGTTCGCATTACTGATTGAGCAAAAACAACGAAAGCAAGCGGTTGATAACTGGATCTTGTACCGCAATCCAAACCAGCCAGACAAATACACCATTCTCAATAAACAACACCATCATGAATTGGCGAAGTGCTATCAGGCGAAAGGCTGGAGGAGTGAGTCGTTGGTGTATATCACACAGGTAATTAAGGACAATGCAGAATTTAGCCGACTCATGAAGCGGCTGGGTTATATCAAGGTTCGAACTAGGAAAATCACAGGTAGCCTTCAAGACTTTTGGGTTTATCGACACAAAGAGAAAAGCACCCCCTTACGCACAAAAATAAACATTAAAAACAACAATATAACTCCATTTGTCCAGTATACAAAACGACCAATAAAAACATTTGAGCGCATTGCTGTAGATGGTCAGTGGCTCTATGTCTATGCCGATCACATTCGCTTTCTGACCAAAAAACGTCACCGTGTTGAGGGCGTTCGGGTTCAGGGATATACAGCTAATGGTATTGAGATGAGAGAAATAAAATGATGCACGGAGGCAATTCTATAGCTTTAAGCGACACTATTATTTCTGGTGACTCCTTGAGGTTAAGGAGTCTTCACTCAGAGAAACTTTTCGCTCAGTCACATTTACAGCAACTTATTGATTTCCCCGAGGCCGTCACTTTGGCTGGTTATACATCGGCTGAAATTTTAGCTGATGGGTATGCGAAAAATTTCTCACACCCCAATAACTCATTGATAAATATCCAGACGCCATATTTGGCGTTTGGTCATAGTTCAACTGCCCCACTAATTGTGGGTCAGTTACTTAACCCATTGATATTCAATCAAACGGCATATTTGCAGTCTGGTCATAGTTTGAGCACCGAAAATATCGGTATGCAAAATCCAATATCCGATAATCGGACTTTGAGCGTAACAGGTAGTTACTCGCAAATAGCTTTGAGCGTAAATGATATTTGCTCACAAACTTTGCGCGGTTCATTTAGCGACGCGCAAACTCTGCGACTGACAGTTAGTCAGGTACAAAAAGAAAAGGATAGCACGGCGAATGCTACCCTTTGGGATCACGCATATTTGCGTCATGAGTTAAATCAGTTAGTTAAATTCTGGTCTTACTGCTCAGATGATGCTTTGGCTTTGCGTTTTTCTGATTTGAGTTTTCGTTCACATGCATCAATAACCCATGCTGAAAAATTAGCACTTGGATTAGAAGGTTTATTCACTTCCACACTATCGTTTATTTCTTCGATTAACTCATGTGGGAAGCGTATTCCCTTGTACCCTGATTTGTTGTTTTTGTGTCCTGTCGCCATATGCCTCATCTCAAAAAAGTGTTTTAACACTTATAAAGATACACCATCGAACAAATTTTCGAAAGTGTTTAAACAAATTCCTCTTGACGTGTTTAAACATTATGGCGTAATGTATTTAAACACCTTCACTGATGTGATGGTAAAAATAACAACGCCCCGAAGTGCGGCAAACACTATCGAGGCGTCTAACCAACAACCGTTAACTGGAGTAACGATTATGGCTATACAACAGCATAACCAAACTCGCCTTAAATTTACATTCCTAATTGCATCTGGCACTCAGCGGCTGGTGGATATTCACCCGGTACGCCTGATTACTGTACTGGCGGATAGCGAAAATGAAGCCCGTTTACTGGCTGGCATTTCCTCACTGATATTTGTTTCCCGTCAAGCATGGGATATCGGTATCGATACCCCTTTCAACCGTAGCGATATGTCTACCGTTCAGGGGGTGAACCATGCCTAACCCTGCCCCCCATGACTACTACACCCATAAAAACGGGGAAACCGTTCAGGTGCTGTCAGTCGCCTTTAATCGCGTGACGTTTGTCCGTGATGGTTACAACAACCCGTGCATCATGCCAGTAAGCCGTTTCACTAAAGAATACACCTACGCAGGGAGAGCCTGATTATGTCTGATATCTATAACCACTTGGTACGCAACAACTTTAGCACCATGGACACTAAGGAGCTAAAAGACTTACGCAAGCATTCAGACGGTGCGCACAGTGCAGTGATGGCGGCGATGTCTGCAATGGGCGAACTGGCTTTCTGGTCAGCAGACAACGAAAACTATGCTGATTGTCAAGCAAGGGACGATTTACGCCGCATCGGTGAAGCCCTGATGTATTTACCGAGGATCGCCGAGGCCCTGAACGACACAGCACAGCATGCGGATTTTGAAATCCATCACCGTGAGGGATTCCCAAAATGGTAAGCCATATTGATATCCGGTCAGTGAAAACGGCGGCGCAAGATCAGTGGTACGGATTGTTGGCGGCCTGTGGGGTGGATGTTCCGGCGAAGGGTAAGCATGGTGCTTGCCCGATATGCGGGGGCACTGACCGCTTTCACTTCATCGACGACCACGGAGACGGTAACTGGCATTGCCGCCAGTGTGATAACCCGCAGTATGGTGATGGTTTTGATTTGTTGGTGAGGGCTAAGGGAATCACGATCACTGAGGCCGTGAAAGCTGTTTCTGATGCGCTGCTGTTACCTTTACCCGAACCCAAGCCCGCCAGAAAGGAGGCTCCGAAATCAGAGGCTCAACCGATAGCTGAAAAAGTGAACAAGTTATTAGCTCAGGCCACTGCCGGGCAATCCGACTATCTGACTAACAAGGGGCTACCATGCCCCGATCAGCAATTACTGAAAGATGGCTCTTTGGTGCTGGTCACTCAGGCACTGGACAGCGTGATAACTGGTGCTCAGGTCATTAAACCGACGGGTGAAAAACGCCTTGTCTCTGGCACTCAGAAAAAGGGGAGTTTTATCCCCTTATCCCCCATCACCGGAACACCAGATACTTTCATCATTGCCGAGGGATATGCAACGGCCTTAACGGTCAGTCAATTGCATGAGGGCTTAGTACTGGCTGCGCTGGATGAAGGTAATTTATCGACCGTTGCCGGGCTGGTGAGAGAACGGTGGCCAACAGCGAAAATCATTCTGGCGGCGGATAACGACTGGCACACACCGGGCGAACTGGACGACAAAGGCAAGCCCAAGAAGAACGTCGGCAAGATTGCAGCCGAGAAAACCGCCAAAGCGATCAACGGGTGGGTCACGTTACCGCCCACAGAACACAAAGCCGACTGGGACGATTATCGCCAGCAGAACGGCATTGAGGCAGCAAAGCGGGCGTTTAATGAAGGGTTATATCAGGTAGGTGAGAACATGTCAGTAGCAAAATCTGTAGTTATCAATCTGGACGAACACCGGGCGAAAGAGCGTGATCCGTTAAAGCCATTTATTGATTCACGCAAAAATGGGATTTACTACGTGACTCCAAAGGTAGACAAAGAGAGTGGCGAAGTCATCAACCATGAGCAATGGCTCAGTGATGCCATGCAGGTGATCGGGCGAGGTCGTGATGATATTGAATTTTATCTTATTATCCAATGGGAGGAAGACGGCACAACGTACACTGAGGCGGTGAGAACAGGTGATATTGGTGAGCGTGAAGGCTGGCGGCAACTCAAAGCGGCAGGGCTGAATATTGCCACTAAACCCTTTTTACGTGGCATTCTGGCGGACTGGTTGCAACGTTGCGCTAAAAAGACTGACTGGCATATCACCCATTCGACAGGCTGGCAGCATGGGGCTTATATCTTTCCGACAGGTGAAGTTATCGGCAATCCAGAAAAATCGGTTATCTTTTGTGGCAGAACGTCATCAATACGAGGGTATACCGTGTCAGGAACCCCTGAAAGCTGGCGTGATTCTGTGGCAAAACTAGCCAAAGGCAATCCGTTTATGATGCTGTCCATTGCTTCCGCATTGGCTTCCCCTGTTATTGGTTTACTGCGTGATGATGGCTTTGGTGTTCACTTCTACGACCAGAGCACCGCAGGGAAAACCACGGCGCAAAGCGTGGGGTGTAGTGTGTTCGGTGAGCCGTCAGCCATGCGTTTGACGTGGTTTGCAACAACATTAGGGTTGATTAACGAAGCAGCCGCCCATAACAACAATCTTTTACCGCTTGATGAGGTTGGACAAGGTTCGTCGGTTAAAGATGTGGCGAATGCGTCTTATGCGCTGTTTAACGGCAAGGGAAAGCTACAAGGGGCAAAAAATGGCGGCAACCGTGACATTCTTCAATTTAAAACTATTGCTATCAGTACAGGTGAGGTCGATCTTGATACCTTTGTCAGAAGTGAAGGTAAGCGCCTGAAAGCGGGTCAGCTTGTCCGGTTACTGAATATCCCGTTTGGTAGCCCGACCGTCTTTCATGGTTGTCAGGATGCCAGAGAGCACGCTAAGGCAATCGAAAAAGCCATTGCCGACAATCACGGGGCTATTGGGCGGGTATGGTGTGAGTATCTGACTCAGCATCAAAAAGCGACCAGAAACACTATTGAGGAGGCCAAAACCCGATGGAATGGATTGATCCCCAAAGGGGCTGGTGCGCAACTTCCCCGTGTGTCTGAACGGTTCGCCATCTTAGAGGGGGCACTTATCGCAGCAACACACCTTACCGGATGGACAGAACAGGAAAGCCGGGACGCTATACAGCACTGCTTTAATGCGTGGGTGACTGAATTTGGTACTACCAATAAGGAACACCAACAAGTTCGGGAACAGACTGAGGCATTTTTAGATCGCTTCGGGTTGAATCGGTATGCACCGGAACCGTACACCTATGATCATGCCAATATTTCTAATCTGGCAGGCTATCGGAAAGATACCAGCGATATACCCAACAAGGGTGGAATTATTCATTTTTACACGTTCCCCGATGTGTTTGAGGCAGAGGTATCAGAAGGGTTTGAGCCAAAGATGTTTGCGCGTGTTCTGGCAGAGTCGGGCATGCTGAAAAAGGCGGCAAATGGGGGCTTTAAGGTGCAAGGCATGAAACATAACGGCTCACCCCGTAAGTATTATGTCGTGATGTATTCTACTGATGAGATAGAAGAATAAATTTTCTCATACACGTAAAACTAACCGACAACACCGACAAATCGACAATAGTTATATAAATACCTTATAAATCAATACAATAAAATGTTAAATGTTTGTCGGTATGTTGTCGGTTTGTCGTTTTCATTGTCGAACTAAAAACAAATCCCTGCCAGAAGAAAAACTTTCTTTTCTTGGCAGGCAAAAGGGATCAGGTATGCAGGGAAAGATTTTATTAACGGCGTTGTCGAAAACCGACAATAGGACTAAACATATATCTTATTGAAAGATAGAAATAATTGTATGAATTTTGAAATATCAAAAAATTGAGCGACAATTAACCGACAACGATTTAACATCGTATAGATTTGATTATAAATGATAATTTTTGAAATTGTCGGTTTGTCGGTGTTGTCGGTAACTTTTCACTGTATATATACAAAAATGGAGAACGTTATGATAGATGCAACAACGATTGAAAGACAGGCGGCTAATTCAGCGGCGTACTGGATGGAAAGAGCAGTCAAAGAAATAGATACCTTGTTCGGTGAAGGGTATGCCAAACAGCACCCAGAGCTTATAGCCGCATTTATGAAGACAGCAGCACGAGATGAGTTAGCTATGAACATTCGCGGAATAGCGGAGGCTTTAGAAACATTCCAAGTTACAATATCTAAAGAAGCAGAATAATGATACGAGGAGCAAATTATGCCAATTACCCAACAAGATATTATTGAACATTATGATTATCACGGCATTACACAGCTTGATGATCTGCATACAGCTGACTATCGTCAGTTGGTAAACAATCACGCTTTTTTCTTTCAGGATACAGGCGGGAGTTTGCGCCACACATTTTCTGAGGAAATACTGGCAACCAATAAGGAGCAATTAGATGTTTTAATTGAGCAGTTAAAGGAATTCAGGGAAAACATGAGTGATACACCTGATTTTATGAGTGAAAAATAAATAGTAAAGATTTGTAAATATCCTGTCCTCATGTTTCCGCCTGTTTAGACCTCTTATTTTGAGGTCTTTTTATTCATTTTTCATGGTGTTAAATAGTCATTGCTGATACATGTAGGCTCATCTTGATTTCAATTGCTCTGTAGCATGTCCTCAAAGGCGGTAGTGCAACCCGCTACCGCTTCCCCCAACCTGCATGACAGCGAACCTTTAACCTACATGCAGAGGCATCATGAAGAAATTAATTGAATTACGTCAGCAAAAAGCCGATTTAACCCAGCAAATGCGCTCACTGCTCACCAAAGCCGAAGACGAAAAGCGTTCGCTGAATGCTGAGGAAGCCAAACAATTTGACGAGCTGCGCACTCAGTCTGATGCGCTCAACTCTGAAATTGCCCGTTATGAGGCATTGTCTGATGAAGAACGCAATCAGGCGAAGACTCAGCCGACCAGTGAAAAACTCAGCAATGACGAGCTGCGCAATTACATTCTGACCGGAGAAGCGCGTTCCTTGTCTACAGGTGTTCCGGCAGACGGTGGCTATACCGTTATCCCTGAGTTGAACAAGCAGATCATGCAGCAATTGGCTGATGAGTCGGTCATGCGTCAAATCTGTACGATTAAAACCACTCGCAGCAACGAGTATAAACAGCTTGTTTCAGTCGGTGGTGCAGCGGTAGCCCACGGAGAAGAAGGCAAGGCGCGTAGTGAGACTGCTACGCCAAAAATGGAAGAGGTCAGCATCAAGCTGTTCCCCATCTACGCCTACCCCAAGACTACCCAAGAAATTATCGATTTTAGCGATGTGGATATCTTGGGCTGGCTGACATCTGAGATTGCCGATACGTTCGTGGATACCGAAGAAACGGATCTTGTGAGCGGTGACGGCAGTAAAAAAGCGAAAGGCTTCTTGTCTTACTCCCGCGATACCCAAGCCGACAAGGTACGTGCATTCGGTACGCTGCAAAAGCTGGAAGCGACCAAACTTGAAGCTGACAGCCTGATTGACCTTAAATTCCTGCTCAAGAACAAATACCGAAAAAACGCGGTCTGGGTGATGAACTCAACCACTGCTGCGCAGGTGCAGAAGCTGAAAAATGGTAACGGAGATTATATCTGGCGTGAGCGTTTGCAAGCCGGTGATCCTGATATGTTGCTGGGCTTGCCTGTTCATTACCTCGAATTTATGCCCGATAACATCATCGGTCTGGGTGACTTCAAGCGCGGTTATTTCATTGTTGACCATCAAACAGGCACCCGTACCCGTCCTGACAATATCACCGAACCGGGATTTTATAAGGTACATACCGATAAATATTTAGGTGGTGGGCTGGTGGACTCCAACGCCATCAAGGTACTGGAAATCAAAGCAACCAGTAAATAAGTGAGAGGGGCGAAAAGCCCCTTTTCCGTCTTGGAGTTCATCGAATGAATGATATTGAATTAAGAACGGCATCACTTTCTGCCAGCGATAAGAAGCTGACCGGTTATGTGATTAAGTGGAACAGCCGATCACAAATCTTATGGGATGAATTTGTCGAACAGTTCGCCCCGAATGCGTTTAGTACCAGCTTGACGGCAAATACTGATGTCAGGGCATTGTATGAACATGATCACATGAACCTGTTAGGCCGTACCACGTCCGGCACATTGCAATTAAGTGAAGATGCCACCGGATTACGTTTTGAGTTAACCCCGCCAGATACCCAATTGGGGCGCGATGTGCTGACACTGGTTGAACGGGGTGATATTTCCGGTATGTCCTTTGGGTTCAGGGCATTGAAGGATCAGTGGGACATTGGTCAGGAGCCTTATATCAGGACAGTATTAGAAGCCGAGTTGAGGGAAATCACGATCACCAGTCTGCCCGCCTACCCTGAGAGTGGCGTGGAGATCGCCAAACGTTCGCTGAATGCAGTTAAGCCCTGCAATTTGCGCCACTACTGGCTGCAACTGTCCGAGGTGTAACCATGTGGCCGTTTAAGCGTAAAGACCCTGAGACTCGCAGTATGACCATTGATGAGTTTCTTTCTCTGGCAGGCGTATCTAACACCAAATCGGGCGAGCATGTTTCACCCTCGACAGCCGAAGGTTTACCCGCCGTGATGAATGCCGTCACGGTGATTAGTGAAGCGGTGGCAACCATGCCCTGTTATCTCTATCGGGTTCAGCACCAGCACGGGAAAGAGTCCCGCGAGTGGTTAAGCGATCACCCGGTGGATTATTTGCTCAATGAGTGCCCGAACGACTGCCAGACCCCGTTTCAGTTTAAGCGAACGCTGATGCGCCATTGTTTACTGAACGGCAACGCTTATGCCGTGATAATCTGGGGCAACGACGGACAGCCACAATCGTTACACCCTTACCCGCCGTCAGCGGTTGTCCCTCAACGATTATCCGATCACCGGTTCGCTTATACCATCACTGAACCTTATAGCGGCAAGGTCAAAACCTACCTGCAAGAAGAAGTGCTGCATTTGCGTTATGCCACCGAAGACGGCTTTCTGGGGCGTTCGCCTGTCACCATTTGCCGTGAAACATTGGGCTTGGGACTGGCACAACAACGCCACGGTGCAAGCATTATGAAAGAGGGGATGATGGCGGCGGGCGTGATTAAATCCGCCGATTGGTTAGATGGCACGAAAGGCGCTAAGGCACTGGAAGCCCTCGAACGTTACAAGGGCGCTCGCAATGCAGGGAAAACACCGATCCTTGAAGGCGGGATGGAATACCAGCAATTAGGCATGAGTAATCAGGATGCGGAATGGCTGGCTTCCCGTCGTTTCACCATTGACGATATCGCCCGGATGTTCAATGTCAGCCCTATCTTTCTGCAAGAGTATTCGAACAGCACCTACAGCAACTTTAGTGAAGCATCACGCGCTTTCCTGACTATCACCATGCGCCCGTGGCTTGCCAACTTTGAGCAACAAATCAAATCGGCCTTACTGATGGCATCACCGAAAAGAGGCATTCGTTACCAAGTCGAGTTTGATACGGCTGACCTGCTGCGAGCCAATCCGAAAGAACGCTTCCAGAGTTATGAGACGGCGATTAAGTCAGGGGTGATGTGCCCGAATGAAGCCCGTGAACGTGAGGGATTATCACCCCGTGAAGGAGGTGATGAATTCAGTCAGGCATGGAAGCAGACGGTAGAAGTGAAGAAACAACCGGAGGGCAAGGAATGAGTCAGCCAGAAATCAGCCTTGATGAAATCAAACAACATTGCCGGATAGATGAAAGCAATACACTTGAAGATGAACTGCTCAAGGGCTATGCCGAGGCTGCATTGGAAGTCTGCCAGCAACATATCGGTAAGCGATTTGAAGAGGGCTTGATATTCAGCCCTGCAATTAAAGTAGGCTGCTTACTCTATATCGGCTTGCTGTATGAAAATCGGGCAATGGCGGTAGACATTGAGCTTAAAGAAGTGCCTTTCACCATTAAATCCCTGTGGTCTGTCTATCGTGATGTGGGGATCTTCTGATGCCGTGGCAACCTTTAAAGCGCTGTAGCTATCCGGGATGTAAGCAACGGGTAAAGTCGGGTCGCTGTGTGGAGCATCAACGGGAAGCCAGACGCCAACAGGATAAGCAGCGAGGCACACGTACCGAACGAGGCTACAGTAACCGATGGGGACGCTACCGATTGATATACCTCAAGGCTCACCCCTTATGTGTGCATTGCCTCAAGCAGAACAGCTACACACCTGCAACTATCGTTGACCACATTATCCCGATAGACGGTGACAGTGATGTGCTGTTTTGGCCTGACTTCAATCATCAAGCCCTGTGCCATGGCTGCCATAACCGTAAGACCGTGCAGACAGACCCGGCAACCAAACAGCGGCGTAAGAATGGTGAGTATCGGGAACTGGAAGCAGAGGCAGCAAGGCGTCGTGATTGGTTGATTGAATGATAATAACGCAATGAGATAACGAGGTGGGGGGATTAAAAATGACAAACGCCCCGCTAAAAAGAACCGCCGCGTCCTCAAATTTTTATGCACGGCACTTTTTTCAATAGCAGTAATCTTCATAGGAAACATAAAGTTATGGCAAGAGCACCCAAACCCCCTGAGTATTTAAATGATATCGCCGCGCAACAATGGAAATCAAAAGCCAAAATCCTTAACGAGCGTGACGACCTCAGCCCGGCGGACTGGAACAACTTAGAACTGTATTGCGTCAACTATGCGATTTACCGTAAAGCCGTGGCCGATATTGAGGTGCGCGGGTTCGCGGTCGAAGGCTCACGCGGCGCAGCCACCAGTAACCCGTCATTGAAAGCGAAAGCGGATGCCGAAAAAATCATGATTAAAATGTCGTCACTGCTGGGCTTTGATCCGGTATCCCGCCGCCGAAATCCGGTCGAAAGCGACGAACCCGATGATTTAGACGCGCTGATTGCCTGATGAGATTACCGATGAACGCATGGGAGCAGTACGCTTTTGATGTCGAAAATGGCACTATTCCGGCCTGTAAGCGTCTGAAACAGGCCGTGAAACGCTATTATAATGACCGGAATAACCCGCTTTATACGTTCGATACCGAAGTGGTAGAGCGTTTTATTGGCTTTTCCCGCCTCTGTCCCCACGTCAAAGGGCACTTGCGCGGTAAGCCCATCATGCTTGAGCCGTGGCAGCAATTCGCCTTTGCTAATTTGTTCGGCTTCAAGGTCAAAGCAACCGGACGCCGGAAATACCGCAGTGCCTATATTCAAGTCCCGCGCAAAAATGCCAAATCTACGGTTGCTGCAATGTTGGCGAACTGGTTCTTGGTCATGGAACAGGGACAGCAGGATATTTACACCGCCGCCGTGAGCCGGGATCAGGCGCGTATTGTGTTTGATGATGCCCGCCAGATGTGCCTGTTATCCAAACCCCTTAAGAAACGGGTCGCTATCCAGCAACATAAAGTGACTTATGCAAAGAGTAACAGCCTGTTAAAACCACTGGCAGCCAAAGCCTCCACCATTGAGGGCACAAACCCCAGCCTTGCCATTGTCGATGAATACCATTTGCACCCGGATAACGCCGTTTACTCTGCCCTTGAGTTGGGGATGGGCGCCCGTCCCGAAGGCATTCTGTTTGCCATTACGACCGCAGGCAGTAACGTGATATCGGCCTGTAAGCAGCACTATGATTATTGCTGTCAGATACTGGCAGACGAAGAACAAAACGAATCCCTGTTCGCCCTGATCTACGAGCTGGACGACGAGAACGAGATTGATGATGAAACGCTCTGGATTAAGGCCAATCCTAATCTCAATGTGTCCGTAGACAGCACCTCATTGCATGACACTATCCAAAAGGCGCGGGGCATTCCATCACAATGGACAGAGATGTTAACCAAACGCTTTAATATCTGGTGCCAGGGCGAAACGCCGTGGATGGGTGATGGCGCTTGGAAAGCCTGCCAGACAGAATACGATGAAAACGATCTTAAGGGGCTGGAGTGTTACGCCGGGCTGGATTTATCTTCCACAGGGGATATCACCAGTATTTGCTATACGTTTCCGGTGGATAACGAGCTGTTATTACTCACCCGTCATTATTTACCCGAAGCCCAGCTACAGAATCCGGCGAATAAGAACCGGGCAATCTATCGGCAATGGGTACAAATGGGCTGGTTACGTACCACACCGGGGGATTGCATAGATTATGACCGTATCCGGGATGACATTCTCAAAGACAGTCAGCAGTTTGATATCAAACTCATCGGCTTCGACACATGGAACGCCACACATCTACGCACCCAACTACAGGGCGCAGGCTTAGATGTTGAGCCGTTCCCGCAAACTTATATGCGGTTTAGTCCGGTGGCAAAATCCGCTGAGGTGTTCGTTAACCGCAAGGTCATTCGTCACAACGGCGATCCGGTACTCACATGGGCAATGTCCAACGTGGTGATGGAAACGGACGCGAACGCCAATATCAAACCTAATAAGAAGAAGTCCGCGAACAAGATAGATCCTGCAATCGCGTTCCTGATGAGTTTTGGCACATGGCAAGCAGAACATGAAGATTTTGCATTTACCTTAAGTGAAGAACAGCAACAGCGGTTGGATAGCTTTGATGGGATTTAGTTAACCCTCTGATTTCACTAATTTCCTGCATGGTGCAGGTATTCCGGTTCTGAGCAGGAATTGTGTGATATCAATGGGTTAAAAGGGCTTTCAAATCCCATTTAACGTAACTTACTGATTTTACTTATTTCCGGCACAGGGGCGGAGTTGTTTAAAATCAATGAGTTAATCAACTATGGTGGAAATCCCTATAGTTGCCGTAGATGGCTTAAATCTGAGTCATGGTCAAAATCTTGACCATCTTTAAGATGTGATATCACACCTTGGGTATGGTGATTTCCACCATACCTTTTACACTCACAGAGTTACTTAATGTAACTGAGTGACTGACGGCAAATCTATCAGTAAGCAAAGCCCGAATTCGGGCTTAGGTCAAAAAATAAACTAATTGGGAATTTCCTAATGTAATTCATGACTGAATACGTATTACGTTGCAGGGAGGAACAGGAAAGATGTTATAATTTTAACCTATTGACTCTTATCATGATTGAAAAACCAGATCATCTAGAGGTAATTATGGCTTTTATCGATGTTCCCATGCGCACCGTGCGCTTTCATGGTCCTCTTATTTCCCGCTTCGGAAAAGAATTTAAATATAAGGCACGGGATGCCCGACATGCTATTAATGCCATGCGTAATCTGTTACCCGGTTTTGAAAAATATATGTCCGAAGCGCATAAAAAAGGGCTGACATTTTCTATTTTTGTGGGCGGGAGAAATATCAGTCAAGATGAGCTGGAAATGACAAAAGGGACGGAGGATATTCATATTCTACCTGTCATTATCGGTAGCAAACGTGCTGGATTATTTCAGACTATTTTAGGTGTGGCATTGTTAGCTTTAGCTGTGTGGAGTCCACCCGCATTTATGTCGGCCAACATGGCTTTTTCCGTTGGGGCTGCGGGAGCATCAATGGCCCTCGGTGGTGTTGCCCAGATGCTTTCCCCTCAAATGCCCGGATTGCGAATGCGTGAGTCACCGGAAAATAAACCCAGTTACGCTTTTGGTGGTCCAGTCAATACTACAGCTCAGGGGAATCCGGTTCCCGTTCTATACGGCACACGCGAAATAGGCGGGGCTATTATCTCAGCGGGTATCTACACCGAAGATCAGCAATAAATGACAAGGCAACCTAACACAACCACGGTAACAGGGAAGGTTACCGTCGCACCCAAGCGTATCAAGTGTCAGACAGATAAAGTAATGGCAGTTGCTACCATGCAGGTACAGAGCAATAAGCGCAGTGATTACCCGCTGCGTGTCGTTGGCTTTGATGAAGTGGCACTGTCAGTAATGTTATTGCGGAAGGGGCAGGTGATCACGGTGACGGGAAAGGCTTCTTACTGGCAGGGCTATCAGTTGGCTGTATTTTCCATCGTTCCATAGATTCCGACGAAATTCGTCGGAACCCCTCACAAGGTTGGTGTGTTTAGCGTACTGACCTCTCACTGCATTCTTAATGTTCTCACCTTATAACAAGCTTATGTATTCGTTCAGCGAATTGTGTATAAATATTTGTATAAACATTACCATATTTTAGCAAATTAAAATCACACTAATCATCTAAATTAATTAGGATTATATTCCTAATAGTTAGATCACTGTCCGTAATCTTTTCAATGTGCTGTTCAATGTGTCCACGGTTTTGTTCTACGCTTTCCCAAAACAAATCGGTTTGAACTAATGTTACTTTGAGATTTTGTTCAATCATTTCAAACTCCAATTACTGTTTCTGCCATCGTTTATTTTTTTATCTCACGCCAGCATCACAAATCAGCATCAAACAGTTGATCCAGATAGCTACTCCGTGGTGAAGCTTCCCGTATTTCAGCCTGTTCCCCTTGCTGTTGCGGAGTTGCGGAGCAGAAATACATAAGGAAAATGATTACAGTATCAATATTCCATCTGATTATTACGTGCTAACCACAAGGAAAGCGCTTTCAGTGAATCTGGTGTGAATTCATCACAACGAGCCGTAATTTCTTCCGGTGTTAGCCAATAAACAGCCGTGACTTCTTCTTCCTGTAGTGCAAACGGCCCGTGACTGACACAACTGAATAAACCGCCCCATATACGACAGATATCTTCCTCATAGTAAAAAACACCATGTTCAGCAAATGGAACACCCGCGATACCCAGCTCTTCTTCCGCTTCTCGACGGGCAGAATCGAGCAAGTTTTCTCCTGTTATAACAACACCGCCTGCCGTTGCATCCAATTGGCCCGGATAAAAATCTTTCGTTTCTGTACGATGCTGAACCAAAATTTTGCCCATACCATTATGTACAACGATATAGGTAGCACGATGCCTCAAATTTTGCGTTCTCATCTGCTGACGAGTTGCCTGCGCAATCACTTCATTGTCTTTATTGACGATGTCAATCCATTCAATACTTACTGATTTTTCTTGCACCATCCTAAGAACCTTTAATAAATGATTTGTATGCCAGTTTTTTGCTGTGATGCCCCGATTAGGGGGACTAAAACGGATATAAGAAATTTGTAACATGTTGCAGACAAATAGTGCTAGTGTAACGCCACTATATTTATCAGACAGTTATTATTACTGGAGGTTATATGATAGATCTGTATTATGCTCCAACCCCTAACGGCTATAAAATCACTCTATTTCTTGAAGAAACCGGCCTACCTTACACTATTCATCCCATCAATATCAGTGCTGATGAACAATTCAAGCCTGAATTCCTTGCTATTGCACCCAATAATAAAATTCCGGCTATTGTTGACCATCAACCTGCCGATGGGGGAGAACCTATCTCCCTCTTCGAATCAGGTGCCATTTTATTTTATTTAGCAAATAAAACAGGTCAGTTGTTAAGCAAAGATTTACGCGAACGAACTGAACAATTGCAATGGCTGTTCTGGCAAATGGCCGGTTTTGGCCCGATGTTAGGGCAAAATCACCATTTCAATTGCTATGCCCCTGAAGTCGTTCCTTATGCCATTAAACGCTACGTGGAAGAGTCACAACGTTTATACAAGGTGCTCAATACCCAACTGGAAAAAACAGACTATCTGGGCGGGAACGAATACAGCATTGCGGATATTGCCACTTATCCATGGGCTAAATGCCATGAGTATCAAAAAATTAATTTGCAAGATTATCCTGCTGTTGAAAAATGGCTTGATAAGATTAAACAGCGCCCTGCGACAATAACTGCTTATCATGACGCTTGAATGTAACCCATGCAAATAATTTGGTTATTGGCGAAATTTTTCACCATAAAACTTGATATTGGTAACAGATAACAGCATATTTCGCTGCCATATGAGCCATCCCTTGCTATAGTCAACAATCGACTATCTATTTCCGTCACAGGGGGTGGCTATGCGTATCTTACTTACAGGGGGAACAGGATTAATTGGTCATCATTTGACCTGTCGATTACTTTCTCTCTCTCATTCCATTACTATTCTGAGCCGTTCACCACAAAAGGTTTATTCTCTGTTTTCCGATCGCGTTGAATGTTGGACAACGCTGGATGACCAGAATGATCTAAATGATTTTGATGCCGTTATTAATCTTGCTGGCGAACCTATTGTAAATAAGCGCTGGACGCCAAAGCAAAAAATAATCCTTTGTCAAAGTCGATGGCAACTTACTGAACGGTTGAGTAAATTGATCAACGCCAGTGAGTCTCCTCCATCGGTGTTCATTTCTGGTTCAGCGATTGGCTATTATGGCAATCAGGGGCAATCCGTTGTTACTGAAAATGATCCGCCTCATGATGAATTTACCCATCGACTTTGTGAACGTTGGGAGCAGCTTGCTTTACAGGCAAAAAGTGAAAAAACCCGTGTTTGCCTGCTACGCACTGGTATTGTATTAGCCAAAAAAGGGGGAGCGCTGCAAAAAATGCTGCCAATGTTCCGACTGGGCTTAGGGGGAACAATCGGTAATGGCAAGCAATATATGCCGTGGATCCATATTGATGACATGGTTAATGGTATCTATTACCTGCTGGTATCGCCTGAATTAAGCGGCCCCTTTAATATGACATCGCCCTATCCTATTCATAATGAGCAGTTCAGTGCCATATTAGCGAAAGTTTTACACCGTCCATCTCTCGTCCGCATTCCTGCGTTTGTATTAAAAGCGATGATGGGGGAAGCAGCAGAATTAGTTTTAGGTGGGCAACAAGCCATTCCAAGAAATTTGGAAGAAGCCGGATTTGGCTTCCGCTATTTCCGGCTGGAGGAAGCCTTGCAAGATATATTAAAGGCAGATGACAGTGTTTATTGAAAACAAGGTCTACTGAACAATGTCTACTGAAAACAATGTTTACTGAAGACAGGAGTTCCTGAAGGCTGTGTTTTCTAAGTTTGTATGCTATGCCCTTTATCTTTCAAGCTACTGCTTTATTTGCTGTCACTTGAAATCTATTGGGTATAGCCTCCGGTGGGTTTAGCGCCCTGCCAACGGTTAAATAGATCTTCCGGCAAGTCGATATCAAACTGATCAAGCACACGGTTAACAGTCTGGTCAATGATATCCTGAATATGCTCAGGACGGTGATAAAACGCAGGAACAGGTGGCATTATCACCGCCCCGATTTCAGCCGCCTGAGTCATTAACCTCAAATGCCCTAAGTGCAAAGGCGTTTCCCTCACTCCCAGCACCAATTTGCGGCCTTCTTTCAAAACAACATCTGCCGCACGGGTAATTAAACCCTCGGTATAGCTATGCACAATACCTGATAAGGTTTTTATGGAGCATGGCAGAATCACCATGCCCAATGTTTTAAATGATCCCGAGGAAATGGAGGCGGCAATATCACGATTATCATGTACCACATCTGCCAAAGCCTGCACATCGCGCAAGGTATAATCCGTTTCCAATGCCAATGTCTGCCGGGCTGATTGGCTAATGACCAAGTGCGTTTCAATGCCTTCTACTGGCTGTAAAACTTGCAGTAACCTGACACCATAAATCGCACCGCTTGCCCCAGTCAGCCCGACAATCAATTTTTTCATTTTTTCCTCTGAGATTCTGGCTATAACCTGATGATAATAACAATATTATCCTTCATTATATATTTCCAGATTCTCTATTTCGCTCTGACCAAGCACTTTCATCGCATCGTCTTTACGCAGGTTTTCCAGATAATCGAGGTAAGTCTGGTCAATGTCTTTCGTCACATAGATACCATCAAATACAGAGCATTCGAATTTTTCAATATCTGGGTTTTCTTCCCGTACCGCCTGAATAAGATCTTGGAGATCCTGATATATCAGGGCATCAGCACCAATGAGCTGGCGAATTTCATCCACTTCTCGCCCATGGGCAATCAGCTCATTGGCATTCGGCATGTCAATACCATAAACATTCGGGAAACGAACTTCCGGCGCTGCCGAAGCAAAATAAACTTTCTTGGCTCCCGCTTCACGTGCCAATTCAACAATCTGCTCTGAAGTTGTCCCGCGCACGATGGAGTCGTCCACCAGCAAGACATTTTTACCACGGAATTCAGCGCGGTTAGCATTTAGTTTCCGACGAACTGATTTACGACGTTCATTCTGACCGGGCATAATAAAAGTACGCCCGACATAACGATTTTTAACAAATCCCTGACGATAGGGTTTATTTAAAATGTGAGCAATTTCCAGCGCAACGTCACAAGACGTTTCCGGAACCGGAATAACCACGTCAATATGCAAATCTTCCCATTCACGGGAAATTTTTTCGCCTAACTTCTTGCCCATCCGTAACCGTGCGTTATATACCGAAATTTTATCAATAAAGGAATCAGGGCGGGCAAGATAAACAAACTCGAACAAGCAAGGTGTCAGTGACGGATTTTCAGTACACTGGCGAGTGAATAATTGCCCATTTTCGGTGATATAAATCGCTTCACCGGAAGCCACATCACGCAGGAATTCAAAGCCCAATGTATCCAGTGCCACGCTTTCTGATGCCACCATATATTCATTGCGGCCATCTTCGAGTGTACGTTTCCCCAACACCAGAGGGCGGATACCATGCGGATCACGAAAAGCCACTAATCCATGCCCGATAATCATGGCAACACAAGCATAAGCACCACGAACTTTCCTGTGCATTTCCGCGACTGCTGCAAAAATGTTGTCAGGCTCTAATGGGAAATTCGGGAATTGCGTTAATTCATTGGCAAAGATATTTAACAGGATTTCAGAATCTGAGGTGGTGTTGACATGACGGCGGGCATTTTCAAACAACATTTTTTTCAATTTATGTGCGTTTGTCAGATTGCCGTTATGCGCCAACGTGATACCAAAAGGAGAGTTCACATAAAAAGGTTGTGCTTCAGATGCACTGGAACTTCCTGCTGTTGGGTAACGGACATGTCCGATCCCAATCGTTCCCTGCAAACGTAACATGTGTCGTGTTTCAAACACATCCTTGACCAAACCATTGGCCTTACGTAAACGGAATTCATTGTTACTATCAATAGTCGCAATGCCTGCTGCATCTTGTCCACGGTGCTGAAGCACCGTCAATGCATCATAAATCGACTGGTTAACCGGTGTAAAACCGACGATACCGACAATACCGCACATGTAGTCTTTCCTCATCAGCCAAGCGGAGAGGATTATCTCTCCGGCAGGAAACTCGACGCATTTTGCAGGTAGTCAAAAAACCACCTGATGATTTGACTGAACTGCGGGATCAATTGTGACTGTTGCCAGTCCTGACTTTTAGGCAGTGGCGTGAAAGAATCTGCAACAAACAGAATGGCAGATACAATCAATACCCCGCGCAATGCCCCAAAACAGATCCCCAGAACCCGATCAGTACCTGACAGGCCAGTTCGCTGAACTAATGAACCAATAACATAGTTCACTACTGCGCCAACAATCAGTGTTGCAATAAATAAAATAGCAATCGCTATGCCATTACGCACCAGCTCATCTTCAAGACGGGTAAAATACGCCGCCAGATAAGTATAGAAGTGACTCGCAACAAAGAAAGCACAGCCCCAAGTTATCAGGGAAAGCGCCTCACGAACAAACCCTCGGATCAGGCTAACCAGTGCCGAGAAACCAATAATGGCAATAATCGTATAATCAATCCAGACCATATTTTAATCCAAAAATAGGCTCCCGACGTTCAGGTCGGGCGCATTCTAACAGAAAACGAAAACGTTTGCGCAGTAGATTTATCACTCTACTGAAAATAATTTTTTATACCTTCACGGGACATTTTGATTCCCGTGAAGTGCCTATCCGATTATGGCTTATAGTTTTTAATTTGCCCTTCTAACCCTGTGATTTCTTTCAGTTCGGACAAAATAGATTCCAGTTTTTGTCGGGAGGCGTTAGGGCCGACATAAATTCGTGTCAATTGCCCCTGCACCGGAGACGAAGGAATGGTGTATACCTGATGCCCCGAAAGACGCAGTTTAGCCACTATTTCGCCTACTTTATCGGCATTTTTCAATGCGCCAAGCTGAACAATATATGCCGCTGCTTGCGGAGCCTGTTCTACCGGCTTCGATTTAGCTTCTGGCTTGTTTTCAGAACGAGTGTCAGGCTGAGTTTGTGGTTTAGTTTCCACTTTCGGTTGAGGAGGAGGTTCAGGGTTAACCGCTGCCTTCGGCTCTTTTGTGATAACAGCAGGCGGTGCTGTTATCTGAGTTGGCTCAGAAGACGACAGCTCAGGCAATATAGCTGTTTCTGAATCTGATTGCTGCTGTGCTTGTGTTTGCATCGCTTCCGCCGCCCCTTCCGGTGGAGTGGTTGGCATGTTTTGCGTCAATGGCGGGATCGAGTCAATATCTTCTTCATCACCCGGTTTTGGCACTAATGGAATAGAAGCAAACTGGTCTTCGTTATATTTCTTATCGCCGTCAAAGATAATAGGCAGCACAACCACGCCCAATGCTACAAGAACAAGAGTTCCAACTAAGCGATTTTGAAATTTACTTGCCACGTTCCCTCCCTTCCTCAAGTGCCTCCATGACATGCGCCACGGTGTGGAAAGAACCACAAACTACAATGATATCCTGCTCTGACGCATCTTCCATTGCCTGCTGCCATGCCGGTTCAACTTCTGCAAATGCCCGGGCACGGGCACGGGCAAGCTGCCCTGCCAATATCTCAGCCTCTGCACCCCGTAGTTCATGCAATGATGCGCAATACCATTCATCAATTTGCTGGGAAAGGCAAGCCAGTGTGCCCGCAATATCCTTGTCTTTCAGCATGCCAATCACACCACGAATTTTGCTGCCTGGTGCACGAGGCAGTTCTGCCAGTTTCTGAACCAGATAACCCGCAGCATGAGGATTATGTGCCACGTCCAGAATAACCAGCGGTTTTTCCCTGACGATTTGGAAACGTCCCGGTAATTGGGCGTTTATCAATCCCGCATGGATTGCCCGCTCATCAATTGCCCGGCTGATTTTATCGTCCTGCTGCAATAAACAGTGGATCACACCCATCGCAGTTGCAGCATTTGCCAGTGGCAAATTGGGTAAGGGCAATTCACTGAATTGCTGCCCATCCGTTAGCCAAGCCCAGCTATTTTTATCCTGAGTGAAATGCCAGTCCGCACCACGACGAAAGAGTTTAGCCCCCAATTCACCTGCAACTTCGGCAATCGCATGTGGCATATCGGGTTCCCCCACCACAGCAAAATGCCCGCGACGGAAAATTCCCGCTTTTTCACGACCAATGTGTTCGCGATCAGAACCCAACCAATCCGTATGATCCAATGCAATACTGGTGATTGCCGCAACATCCGCATCCACAATGTTGGTGGCATCCAGACGTCCACCCAGCCCAACTTCCAGAATCACAACATCAAGATCGGCTTCTTTAAAAAGCTGTAACGCTGCCAACGTACCATATTCAAAATAAGTTAATGAGATATCGCCACGCTGGGTTTCAATATCCGCAAATACACGGCAGAAGCCCTGTTCTGTCGCTTCCTTACCCTGAATACGTACTCTTTCGGTATAGCGTACCAGATGCGGGGAACTGTACACGCCAACCTTAAGACCCGCGGCCAGAAAAATAGATTCAAGGGCATGGCAAGTGGTTCCCTTGCCATTAGTACCTGACACCGTAATCACTTTTGGCGCGGGATGCAGCAAGCCTAATTGACCACCGAGTTTCCCCACGCGCTCAAGCCCCATATCAATGGCTTTGGTATGCAGGTTTTCCAAATAGGAAAGCCACGTCATCAGTGGCGACGTGGCTTGAGGAGTTTGCAAAGTATCAGACATCTTCTTTATTAGTGTTGATGTTTATATCAGCTTCGGCATCAGCAGCTTGTTCAACAACGACTTCTGCTGCTGGCTTCGCCTCTGTTCCCGGTTGCGGTTGGTGAGTCAACATCGCAACCAGGCTGGCAATTTTTTCGCGCATTTCTGGGCGACGCACGATCATGTCAATTGCGCCTTTCTCCAGTAAGAATTCACTGCGCTGGAAACCTTCCGGCAGCTTTTCACGCACTGTCTGCTCTATGATGCGAGGGCCGGCAAAACCAATCAATGCCTTAGGTTCAGCGATATTAATATCACCCAGCATCCCCATACTTGCGGTCACACCACCCATTGTCGGGTTAGTCAGAACACAGATATAAGGCAGACCTCGATCTTGCATTTTTGCCAGTGCAGCACTGGTTTTTGCCATCTGCATCAGTGACATCAGGGCTTCCTGCATACGCGCCCCGCCACTGGTAGCAAAACAGATGAGCGGGCAATTATCTTCCAAAGCCTGCTCAACGGCACGAACAAAACGCGCACCAACTACAGAGCCCATTGAACCGCCAATAAAGCTAAATTCAAATGCACCTGCTACAACAGGCATCTCATGTAAAGCGCCTTTCATGACGATCAGTGCGTCTTTTTCCTTAGTCAGCTTTTGGGCTGCAACTAAACGATCTTTGTACTTTTTGGTATCGCGGAACTTCAGAATATCTTTAGGTTCCAACTCACTACCTAATTCTGTGCCGGTGCCTTCATCCAAAAATGAGGTCAGTCTCTGGCGGGCTGAAATGCGCATATGGTGGTCACATTTCGGACACACTTCGAGATTACGCTCTAATTCAGCACGATACAGTACCTGACTACAACTATCGCATTTTGTCCAAACTCCTTCAGGTATGCTTGCCTTGCGAGTTTGCATTATTTTGCTTTTATTTAGAATCTTTTCAATCCAGCTCATTAATGAACCTTTCCGTCTGAATTTAGCTTATACCTTCATCTTTCAAGCCACAGCTTTATTAGCAGTGGCCTGAGATCTATCGGGTAGATGCCAGCTTTTGTTTTACGTGCCATTAAACCACAATGCCATTGCAGTGTGGATAAAAAACTGCTCAAACCTGTTAACGGTTATCTACTTACTCTCAGCTGCTTTTTTTGACGCAGCGCGGCGATGACGCCAAATTTCTATGACGCCCGGCAGAATAGAAATAAAGATAATTGCAACAATCAATAGTTTCAGGTTCTGCTGTACAATTGGCATATCGCCGAATAAATAACCTGCATACGTGAATAATAGCACCCAGATAAATGCACCGATGATATTATAAGCCGCAAAATGGCGATAAGACATTTTCCCCATTCCTGCAACAAACGGTGCAAACGTTCTAATAATTGGCACAAATCGAGCCAAGATTATTGCTTTTCCACCGTGTTTTTCATAAAACCCATGAGTTTTATCTAAATAACTGCGACGGAAAATTTTTGAATTCGGATTGGTAAATAATTTTTCACCAAAAATTCGACCAATAGTATAGTTTATAGCATCACCAATAATTGCGGCCATGATCATCAAGGCCACCATAATATGTACATTAAGATTATTCGAATCTAATGCAGAGATCGCACCCGCAACAAATAGCAGAGAATCTCCCGGTAAAAATGGCGTAACCACCAGCCCTGTTTCGCAAAATATAATCAGGAATAAGATGCCATACACCCAATCCCCATAGCTGGCAACCAATTCAGCTAAATGAGCATCAATGTGTAAAATAAAATCGACAATAAATTTCGCAAAATCAACAAAATGAGTTAAAAACTCCATAATATTCCTCGTTATACACGAACATCCCTGTCACTATTCGAAAATGTCAGATTAAATCGTTAGCCAGAAACTAAATCATTTCCCAGAAACAGTGGTCCCATCATGGGTTCAGGTAAACCAAAGTGTTCAGGATAATCCACAGCAACCAAATATAGCCCTTCAGCCTTGGCCGTTGCCGCCGCTTTGGTTCTGTCTTTCAATGCCAATAGTTCAGCCATCCAGCCGATGTCCTGATTGCCACAGCCAATTTCCAGTAAGCTACCAACGATATTGCGCACCATGTGATGAACAAAGGCATTCGCCTTGATATCCACAACAATATAATGTCCATACCGGCTGACATTAATATGCATCATATTGCGCCACGGTGAATTGGACTGACACTGCACCGCCCTGAAAGAAGTAAAGTCATTTTCTCCCAATAGGCTCTGTGCCGCTTCATGCATTTTTTTCTCATCCAATGGATAGTGAAAATGCGTGACACCCTGTGCCAATACTGCCGGACGATAGCGATGGTTAAAAATCACATAGCGATAACGGCGAGCGGTTGCACTGAAACGGGCATGAAATTCATCATCTGCCATTTTGACCCAACGAACGGCAATATCCGACGGCAAATGGGTATTTACTCCCATTGTCCATGCGGCCTCTTTACGTTGCGCCGAAGTTTCAAAATGCACTACCTGCCCGGTTGCGTGAACTCCCGCATCCGTTCTGCCGGCACAAAAAACTGAAATAGGCTCATTCGCGACTTTCGACAGGGCTTTTTCCAAACACGCCTGTACGCTTCTCACTTCTTGCTGGCGCTGCCAACCATAATATCGGCTGCCGTCATATTCAATCCCCAGTGCAATTTTCACTCTCTTTGCTTCTGGCACAGACTGATCCAGCTCTGTATCAGACATCAGTAAAATTGCTCCTGCATCAGTTTTTCTGCAACTTCAACCGCCATCAATGCGCCGCCAAAACGGATATTATCGGCAACCGACCAAAATTGCAGCATTTCTGGCATACCATAGTCATGGCGCAGGCAACCTATGCTCAAACCATCATGACCAGAAGCATCAGTCACCTGAGTCGGATAATCGCCCTCTTCTGAGACCTGAATTTCCTCAAGACGTTCAAATTCACCACGCGCTTCTTCTGTTCCAACCGGACGTAATGTCTCCAAATTTACCATCTGCGCAATACCATAGAACACGGAAGACTGCACACAACTTACGGAAACCGGCAGACCTTCATCCTGCAATATTCTGCGAATTTGGTCGACAATACGGCGCTCTTCACGCACAGTACCTTCAACATCAGGTAATAAAGGCAGTAAATTAAAAGCCAATTGTTTGCTGAAACGGCCTTCATCCGGTGGAATGCCATTTAATAAACGAGCACTCTGACCAGCCAGTTCATCAATGGCTGCTTTACCATGCACAGAAATCGGCAATATATTGGTGAAATGTAAACGGGCAATGCCAGCCGCGTCGATCAATGGTTTGATGGCTGTCAGAACCTGACTTGTTGAGCTATCAGCCACAGCGATGATGTTACGGTTACGGTACTCCGCCAATACATGTGGGTTAACGCCGGGAACAACCAAAGGTATATCCGGCTCTGCTGCAAACAGGCCACTGCTGTCAATCACCAGACAGCCAGACTCTGTTGCTTTTTCAATATGCTGCGCTGTTGCTTCCATTGTCGCGGCAAAAAACGCAAGCTGTACCTGTGACCAGTCAAATTCTGCCACATCACGAACGGTGATGTTTTTGCCATTAAAACGCTGGATCTTTCCGACACTTTGTTCACTGGCAAGAAGATGCAGTTCACCAACCGGAAATTGGCGTTCCTGTAATAACGCCAATATCGCCTCACCTACTGCGCCTGTTGCACCCAAGAGCGCAATATTCCAACCTTCAGACATGTTGGTTTTCTCCACTTCTTTCATTTTGCTGACAGGCAGGAGTTCCTGCCTGTGTTAAATCACTTGAGCGTTAAACTCAGTTTTGTGTTAACCCAGTTTTGCGTTAAACCCAATCTGGGATAGTAATCGAGCGCTTTTTTCTGAATCACAATACACTGTCAAGGAAGACCATTCCCGACGTTCTGGATAATGTTTGCGCAACTGGTCAAAAGCCCCTTCTTGACCTGCAACCTGACGTAAAGGTGCATCATCACGGCGCACATCATACACTAAATGCATCAAGCGCTTCAGGATGCTTTGTGTCACTTCACCTTGTAGGGTGATCTGGCTGAAATCAGGAGTGGGCAGCAGCTCAGACAATTCTGTTTTGCGTGGTTGCCCCAGAAATTCACAATAGGCTTCAAAAACCTGAGTTGTCCCCCGAGCCTTACCCTCCAGGGTATAGCCCGCAATATGGGGAGTACCAATATCAATCAATTCCAGTAAAGGCAGTGAAAGGTTAGGCTCTGGCTCCCAAACATCAAGCACTACACGTAATTTTTTTCCACTTTGCAGCACAGAAAGTAATGCTTGATTATCAACCACCTCACCTCGGCTGGCGTTAATCAAAATTCGGTTAGCTGGTAATGCAGAAAGTAATTTTTCATCTGCTAAATGATAGGTTTGATATGGGCCAGATTGATTAAAGGGCGTATGAAAAGTCAGAATGTCCGCTTCTTTCACTAATTTTTCTAAAGGCCAAAATTCACCTTCATCACCCCGATCAGCGCGTGGAGGATCGCACAGTAATGTTTTCACGCCCAAAGCCGTCAGCCGATCAGCCAGGCGCCCGCCGACATTACCAACACCGATAATTCCAACCGTTTTATCTTTGAGTTGAAACTGATCTTGTTCAGCCAATAACATCAGTGCAGAAAATACATACTCAACAACCGCAATCGCATTACAGCCGGGAGCAGCGGAAAAACCAATTCCTGCCTGCGCCAGCCATTGCTGATCAATATGATCCATACCCGCAGTGGCAGTACCCACAAATTTTATTGAGCTGCCTTGCAACAAGGATTCATTAACTTTAGTGACAGAACGCACCATAAAGGCATCCGCATGTTCCAAAACTCCCTCAGGCACTGGACGCCCCGAAATTGCCTGTACTTCCCCCAATTGCTGAAAGAGCTGTTCAGCATAAGGCATATTTTCATCAACCAATATTTTCACTTTTCTCATCCAACGGCTTTAAATGGGCGGGATCTGCTATTCTGCCATTTTATCTGCATAAAACCTATATTCCCTTCATCTTTCAAATCAGCCTTTCCTAAAACGCTCTGGCGTCGTACCAGAAAGTTGCTGAAACATGGCAATGAAAGCCGATGATGAGCTATAGCCCACATCAAATGCGACTTCATAGACATTTTTACCCTGTTCCAATAAGGATATGGCGTGCAGAAAACGTAACCGCTGCCGCCATTCACCGAATGACATTCCCAACTCCTGCCGACACCGCCGCGATAAAGTTCTTTCTGAGGTATAACGCCTTTTGGCCCATTCAGCTAAAGAAGTGTTATCCGCCGGATTACGCTCCAGCATCTGTAATATTGGGGCGAGTAATTTATCTTTTGAAGAAGGCAAATAGGTGCATTGACTTGGTGACAGTTCCAACTGATCAATCAATATTTGTGCCAAACGCCTGTCTTTTTCGGTTCTTGGCTGTCTGATTTTCCGTTCAAAAAAATCCGCCATAATGATATTAAAGATACTGCTCAGTCGGATAATGCAAGGCTGTTGAGGTAAGGTATCTGTCCATTGCGGAGAAATATCAATTATCCAAAATCGCATCGCTTTCCGGTTATAACTTGAGTGTGCGATATTTTGGGGTATCCAAATACAAAATTCGGGTGGTGCAAGGAATCGCTGCCTTCCCACCTGAGTTTCCATGACACCACAAACAACATAGATTAACTGCCCAAAGGGATGGGTATGTAATCTACATTCAGTATCAGCGTTCAGCATTTCATCACGAAAAGAAAGTGTATTTGGCATCATTGGCTGAAATTCCATATGGTTCACCTCTGATCTTTCGAGCATTTATTCCCCCAGCCTTTTATCCATAATCTAATTAAGGGAATGGTTTTTTTATCTTTGAAATTGATGCTTAATCTATTAGGTATAGGTATTTTGTCTTAATTGCCACATCTGTTGGCTGATTATCAATATATATAATAAATCGGTCACTGCTAAACTAATCAGACTATAAACTTACATAAAAAATTTAGCTTGATGAAGAATTTATTGTTTCCCCTCGTGGCTGTATTGATCTGGTCAATCAATGCCGTGGTCAGTAAAGCTGCCGCCACCGTAATTGAACCTGCTGCCATTGCTTTTTATCGCTGGTTCATTGCCTTCCTGACTTTAACTCCTTTCGTCTTATTGCCCGTCCTGAAACAACGGAAACTCGTTGCCCAATATTGGTGGAAGTTATTGGTTTTAGGCTCTCTGGGCATGGTACTTAACCAAAGTCTGGCATACTATGCTGCCCATACTGTCAGTGCGACAATAATTGGTATTTTTACTTCATTGATTCCCTTATTGACCGTCATTATCAGTATATTTGCCTTGCGAGTTGCTCCTACTGTCGGCATCACCCTTGGCACAGTTTTATCTTTGTTCGGCCTTATGTGGCTTGTCAGCGAAGGAAATCCTGCCTCCCTATTACAACATGGGCTGGGTATCGGAGAAGTCATGATGTTTATTGCTGCCGCTTCTTACGCCTTATATGGTGTTTTAACAAAACGCTGGGCAATCTCCTTACCCAACTGGCAATCACTCTATGTACAAATCGGGTTTGGCGTTTTATTACTTCTGCCTAACTTCATGATGGCAGAAAATGTTCAGTTAACAGCCGATAATATCTCTCTTGTCTTATTTGCCGGCATCCCAGCATCGATTATTGCTCCCTATATGTGGATACAGGGCGTAATTCGTATTGGTGCAAATATGACTTCTATTTTTATGAATCTGGCTCCCGTATTTACGGCCCTCATTGCTATCGTGGTTCTTCATGAAGAGATGCACAGTTATCACCTAATTGGAGGAGGTATTGTGTTGGGAGGCGTGATACTCGCACAGCAATTACGCATTCCGCTCACTCGTAGAAAGCCGGAAGACAACCCGGACCAATAATCCTCCCAACATTTCGCTGGGTAAAAGCTGGAGAGTAGCGCCGTGATACAGGCTGATTTCTTTGACGATAGTCAGCCCTAACCCTGCACCCTCCAGCCCCGCAGAGTTTCCCAAACGGTTAAATGCCATGAGAGAGTGATTAATATCATCTTGCGCAATACCCGGCCCTGAATCGTCAATTTCAAGACAACAGTATTTTTTGTCCGGTGTCATTTTCACACGCCCCGTTACCACACCCATTTGCGGAGTATATTTGATGGCATTGTCCAGCAAATTGGCACACATTTCTGTTAACAAGACGGATTCACCTTTGATCCAAAAGGAATCTTCCCCCTCATAACCCAAATCAATACATTTACTTTCTGCTTGCTGCAAACGGGAAAAGCAGGCTTGTTGCAACAATTCTACGATATTAACTGGCTGATAGTTTTGTATTGCTTCCTTTTCATGTACTTTCAATTGTGATAGTTGCAATAAGCGGTCGGTCAGCAAAATCATATTGTCCAAACTGTTGTCAATCGCTGCCAGTATTGTTTCCCTCTGATCTGAGTTTTGATCACTACGAGCTACCGCCACCTGTGTTTTCAGTACAGCTAGAGGCGTTCTAAGCTGATGAGAGGCATCCGCACTGAATCGTTCTTGGCGTCCAACCATTAATTTCAGTCTTTCGATATATCGGTTGAATGCCTGAAGCAATGGAGAAAGCTCAGACCACGGCAAAATATTCGGTAATGGCGTGAGGTTATTAGCTGGGCGTCTGATCATAATGCCTGACAGCTTTCGTAGCGGCTTAAGCAATTGCTTTAACAGAATATAAGCCAGAAGCGACGTTAATAATACAACCGTCCCCTGACTCACCAACGAAGAAAACAGTAATTGCTGCGTCATGTATTGGCGAGAAATCACCGTTTCAGCCACTAATATCAACGCCATTCCCATTATGCCGCCCTCGTTGACGGGTTGGTACAATGCCACGACGCGTATAGGCTGTCCCCGGTATTCTGCATCATAAAAATATGCCAGTGCCGTGTACAATGGTGAACGTTGAACATGTTGAGGTATGAGAGGCAGGTTATCGGCTCCTGAAACGGTTTTCCCCTCAGGGGAGATGATTTGATAATACAGACGATCATTTGTATTGCGCTCAAAACTATCCAAGACAACATAAGGGACATCGACAATCAAATGTTTATCCCGGACAACCAGACGTTCAGCAACCGTTCTTGCTGATGCCAGCAACGTTCGATCATAAGCCAGCGTTGCAGCACTCTTCACGCTGACATACTGGCTATAAACAGAAGCACAGCCCAATAACAGCAGCGGTACGCCAAAAAACAGCAGCAGTTGGTGGAATAACGATCGGGGTATTTTGATAAATTTCATGAATTCTGTAGTTCCAAGCGATATCCCAATCCACGTAATGTTCCTATTCTTACATCACTATCGAGTAATTTTTTCCGCAATCGGTGTACATATAGTTCAATGCTTTGTGGATTTGCTTCGTCCGATAGGGAAAATACCTGCTCAAACAATTGCTGTTTAGAAACAGGCCGCCCCCGACGGTGAAACAGGGTTGTTAAAACGGATAATTCCCTGGGAGTCAGGGCCAACGGTACATCATCCAATACGAAATAACCTTCATCTTCATAAACCAATGAACCAAATTTTTGAGCCTCTTGTGGCATAGTTGTACTACGGCGTAATAACGCGCGAATACGAGCTTCCAGTTCCTGAAAATCAAAAGGCTTGGTTAAGTAATCATCAGCACCAGAATTCAATCCTTTTACGCGATCCGTAACATCTGTTTTAGCGGTCAATAGCAATACGGGTAAGTTCTGACCACGCTTACGCAACCGGGATAACAAAGAAATTCCGTCTAATCTGGGCAAAGCAACATCCAAAATCAGTAAGGCATAATTTTCGGTCTGTAAAAGCTGATCTGCCACAACGCCATCTTCTGCCAGATCGACCACGAACCCAGAATTGTTCAGTGCCTTCTGTAGCCAATGTGATAAGTCAGGATGGTCTTCAACCAATAAGAGACGCATGAATAACACCACTGTTAAAAATAAACCAGAGGAATAAAGCTGAAATATTACCCAATTGCAATATTAAGATTTAGCAATTGTTTATGGGTTAACAAAAAATATATCTGAAAACAGTTTATTAACATTTCCTTGTGAAACACTACGCAAATTAAGCGATTAAGGTCACATCCAGCCAATTTATGTTGTTAATGAAAGGTAATTGAAAGGTTTCACTTCTATAAATAAATATGCACCAGAAATTTGTCATCCCTGTCCTTTACTGGTGCTATGTGAGGAATCAAAATGAAAACATTCAAAACCTTATTAACTGCTGCAAGTCTACTTCTCTGTACCAGTGCTTTTGCAACTACTGCCCCCAATAGAACCGAATGTATAGCACCAGCCAAGCCCGGTGGAGGCTTTGATTTAACCTGCAAACTCATTCAGGTTTCATTATTGGAAACCAAAATCATCAACTCTCCAATGCGGGTCACATTCATGCCCGGTGGTGTCGGTGCTGTTGCCTACAATGCCATCATTGCCCAGCGACCTGCTGAACCCGGCACTGTCGTCGCTTTTTCCGGTGGTTCTCTGTTAAATCTTGCTCAAGGAAAATTCGGTCGCTACAACGTGAATGATGTGCGCTGGCTGGCGAGTGTCGGTACAGACTACGGTATGATTGCTGTGCGTCAGGATTCTCCTTACAAAACTTTGGCAGATTTGATGGAGGCTTTCAAAAAAGCGCCTGACAGCATTGTGTTTGGTGCAGGTGCCTCTATCGGTAGTCAGGACTGGATGAAAACCGCATTATTGGCGAAAGAAGTCGGTATTGATCCCCGCAAAATGCGCTATGTCGCATTTGAAGGTGGTGGCGAACCTATCACAGCCCTTTTAGGCAATCATATTCAAGTTGTTTCCGGTGATCTGAGTGAAACTTTACCTTATCTCAATGGGGATAAAATCCGCATACTGGCTATCTATGCAGATAAACGCCTGAATGGTGAGTTGGCAAATATTCCAACGGCAAAAGAACAGGGATATGACATCGTATGGCCAGTTATTCGTGGTTTTTATATGGGGCCTAAAGTCTCTGATGCGCAATATCAATGGTGGGTAGATACCTTTAAGACGTTACAGCAAACTGCGGAGTTCAAAAAACAACGCGAATTACGCGGGTTATTTGAATTGAATATGACAGGCAAGGAACTGGATGATTATGTGAAAAAACAGGTTATTCAGTACCACGAAATGGCTAAATCCTTTGGTTTAGCAAAATAACAGAGGTAGCATCATGAGCGATCGTATCTTTGCTGTTATATGGCTGGTGCTATGTGGGATAGGGCTGGTCATTGGCTGGGGGATCCATAGCGAATATAGTTATGAACCCTTGGGGCCTCGCCCATTTCCAATAGCTATCATTTCATTAATGGCATTCTGTGCATTACTGTTGCTGTTTAAAAAACCTGACCCCATACAATGGCCGGCAATACAAGTATTACCTCGCTTAGTTTTGTTGATTGCTTCGCTAGTCATTTATGCATGGTCGTTTGAATGGCTGGGGTTTCCTCTGGCAACAACATTATTGACCATCAGCGTGGCACTGTTATTTAACGCTACGCTTCCGGCAGCGATCATATCTGGCATATTTCTTGGTATTTCGCTCTTTTTTGCCTTTGATCGCCTGTTAGATGTCACATTGCCAGTCGGCAGTTGGCTCAGCTAAGGAGATAACAATGGATACTTGGGTATATCTGAGCCAGGGATTCGAAGTTGCATTAGTTCCCCAGAATTTAGTCATTGCATTAATTGGTTGTTTTATTGGTACTGTTGTTGGATTACTACCCGGTCTTGGCCCCATCAATGGGGTTGCTATCTTACTACCACTCGCTTTTGCATTAAAATTACCTGCTGAATCAGCCCTGATTTTATTGGCAACTGTCTACATTGGTTGTGAATACGGGGGCCGTATCTCTTCAATCCTACTAAATGTACCGGGAGATGCCGCTGCCATCATGACAGCCCTTGATGGTTATCCGATGGCAAAACAAGGGCGAGCCGGGGTTGCACTTTCTATTTCTGCTGTCAGTTCATTTTGCGGTTCGCTTTTAGCTATCATTGGTATCATCTTGTTTGCCCCTCTTCTGGCGCAATGGTCTTTAGCGTTCGGGCCTGCTGAGTATTTTGCCCTGATGGTTTTTGCCATTGCCTGTCTCGGCAGTATGATGAGCCAAAACCCGATAAAATCATTATTGGCCGCCTTAATCGGCCTGGGTTTGGCAACCGTTGGCGTGGATTCTAATACAGGTGTTTATCGTTTCACTTTTGATAGCGTACACCTTTCTGACGGTATTCAATTTATTGTTGTCGTTATTGGTTTGTTTTCAGTCAGTGAAATTTTGTTGATGCTGGAAAGCACTTCTGCGGGACAAAAAGTGATAAGTAAAACAGGCCGCCTACTGTTCAATAGAAAAGAAGCAGCGGTTTGTGTAGGGCCAACCTTACGCTCCTCTGTGATTGGTTTTTTCGTGGGTATATTACCCGGAGCTGGGGCAACAATCGCCAGTGCAATCACATACATGACAGAAAAGCGGATTAGTGGCAACAGTGATTCGTTTGGCAAAGGAGATATTCGAGGTGTCGCAGCGCCAGAAGCCGCTAATAATGCTTCGGCATGTGGTTCATTCATCCCGATGCTCACTCTCGGTGTGCCGGGATCAGGCACAACAGCAGTAATGATAGGCGCTTTGACGCTTTATAACATCACTCCCGGCCCAGCTATGTTCACAGAGCAACCTGATATTGTTTGGGGACTTATTGCCGCTTTACTGATCGCTAACGTTTTGTTACTGATTATGAATATCCCGATGATTGGAATATTTACCCGTATGTTAAGTATTCCGCTGTGGTTTCTGGTTCCATCAATAGCAATTATTTCCGCTGTTGGGGTATACGCTGTTCACAGTACTACATTCGATCTTATATTGATGGTTGGGCTGGGTGTTTTCGGTTACATTCTCCGAAAAATGAATTTCCCAATGTCGCCACTGATTTTGGGATTCGTATTAGGCGAAATGCTGGAGCAAAATTTACGCCGGGCGTTATCAATCAGTAATGGAAATTTTGAAATACTGTGGAGCAGCGTAATCGCTCAGGTTCTTCTGATTCTGGCGATATTAGTGATTATTATTCCGCTTGCTTTACGAACCATTAAGAAACGCCGTAATAAAATCACGGCATCACAATTAAAATAGCCAATCCACATAGTTATACACTTAGTTAATACATTTAGTTAATGCACATAGTTAATGGATTGGCTTTCATTTTAGCTGATAATTTTTTCAGTATTTAAAAAATCAGTCTGAATACTTGCGCATCACCAGGGATGCATTTGTACCGCCGAACCCGAAGCTATTGGACATTACCGTTCTTAGCTCGCGTTCGGTAGGTTCAGTGATGATATTCATGCCCAATGCTTTTTCGTCTAAATCTTCAATATTGATGCTTGGTGCAATAATGCCATGCTCCAGCATCAACAAACTGTAGATCGCTTCGTGAGCACCAGCAGCGCCTAAAGAATGCCCAGTCATCGCCTTAGTGGCGGAAATGGCAGGTGTGTTATCACCAAAAACTTCTCTGATAGCTTCTAGCTCTTTCAAGTCACCAATCGGCGTCGAAGTTCCATGGGTATTGATGTAATCCACCTCACCTTCAACACCATCCAATGCCATCTTCATACAGCGAACAGCACCTTCTCCTGAAGGCGCAACCATATCCGCACCATCTGAGTTTGCGCCATAACCCACAATTTCAGCGTAAATATGTGCGCCACGGGCTAATGCATGCTCTAATTCTTCAACAACAACAATACCGCCACCGCCTGCAATGACAAAACCATCACGGTTCTGATCATAAGTACGGGAAGCCTGTTCTGGTGTTTCATTATACTTGGTAGACAGCGCGCCCATCGCATCGAATTCACACGCCATTTCCCAGCTTAATTCTTCACCGCCCCCAGCAAAAATAATATCTTGTTTGCCAAGTTGGATTAATTCAACAGCATGACCGATACAATGCGCAGAAGTTGAGCAGGCAGAGCTAATGGAGTAGTTAACGCCTTTGATTTTAAATGGAGTTGCTAAACAAGCTGACACACCGGAAGCCATTGCGCGCGTAACCATATATGGCCCAACGCCACGCAATCCACGGGCACGCATCCCATCTGAACCAGCAACCTGGTTATACGGTGAACCGCCTCCTGAACCCACAACCAGCCCCGTGCGAAGATTAGAAACTTGTTCATCGGACAAGCCAGAATCTTTAATTGCCTCATCCATTGCCAGATAAGCATAAATAGATGCGTCACTCATAAAACGTTGAGTTTTGCGGTCAATCAAACCAGTTGTATCCAGTTTTACATTGCCCCAAACATGGCTGCGCATTCCTATCTCTTTAAATTTTTCTGATAAAGTTATCCCGGAACGGCCTTCTTTCAGAGATTCCAGCACCTCTTTCTGGTTATTACCAATACTGGAAACAATACCCAGACCAGTGATTACTGCACGTTTCATTACTTACCTCATCAATATGTTTACCAGCGGGATTTTTTCACCAGCACTTTAGCGTACACTTGTACGCCGAACAAGTCCGATCAGGTTAAAATATGTGGAAAAATTGATCCGGACTAACCCCCCGCAGCTCACCCATGGGTGGTACAACCAAATGAAGACCGTTAAAATCCCTATATTATTCTTATCAACATACGGGCATTATTGTGAAAAACAGTGCTATCAACAGCGCAACCCTAAGTTGGAATGAACAGGGTACACCTGTTTCTGAGCAGTTTGATGATGTTTATTTTTCAAATCAAGATGGCTTGGAAGAAACTTTATATGTATTTTTAAAAGGTAATAATTTTCCTGCTCGTTTTAACACTCATCCCCGCTCAGATTGCGTCATTGCAGAAACCGGGTTTGGTACTGGATTGAATTTTCTTACTTTTTGGCAATCATTTTCTCTTTTCAGACAGCAAAATCCTGAAGCCTCTTTAAAACGACTTCATTACATTAGTTTTGAAAAATACCCATTAAAGCCAGCAGATCTAAAAACCGCGCACCAACGTTGGCCTGAACTACAGGCTTTTTCTGATCAATTATGTCAGCAATGGCCCTTAGCGCTTGCAGGCTGCCATAGATTAATTTTGGATAATGGCGCAATCACATTGGATCTTTGGTTTGGGGATGTAAATGATCTTTTACCTAAAATAAATTCGAATCTGATTGGAAAAGTTGATGCCTGGTTTTTAGATGGTTTTGCACCGTCTAAAAACCCACAAATGTGGAGCGAACAGTTGTTCGCTGCAATGGCAAAATTTTGCCGCTCCGGAGGTACATTTGCAACTTTTACATCCGCCGGAACAGTTCGTAGAGGATTGCAGGGTGCAGGTTTTACTGTCACAAAGGTTAAAGGATTTGGACGCAAAAGAGAGATGCTGACAGGCGTTTTATCTCCAACAGAAAATCCTTCTCTTGCTTTATCCCACATGCCATGGTTTTCTCGCCAAGCCGCTACCCATCCCAATGATATAGCTATTATCGGTGGCGGTATCGCAAGTGCATTAACTGCCCTCGCTTTATTGCGCCGTGGAGCGAAAGTCACACTATATTGCCAAGACGAACAACCCGCACAGAATGCATCTGGCAACCAGCAGGGAGCCCTTTATCCCTTACTAACGGGCAATGACGATCCACTAGAGCGTTTCTTCACATCAGCATTTACGTTTGCCCGACGTCAGTATGATCAATTGATTGCTGAAAATGTGCCATTTGACCACCAATGGTGTGGTGTCAGCCAATTAGCTTATGATGAAAAGAGCAACAATAAAATTAACAAAATGCTGCAAACAAAATGGCCAGAAGCCATTGCAATGGCGATGGATCGCCAACAATTGAGTCATGTCAGTGGATTGGACGTTAATTATCATGGCATTCACTATCCACAAGGAGGCTGGTTATACCCTGCACAATTAACCCAGAAAGTCATAAAACTTGCTGAGCAACGTGGTATGCGGGTTAATTTCAATCATAAAGTGACACAACTCATTCAAAATGAAAACAGTTGGCAATTGCAGATTGAATATAAAGAAAGCCTACAATACAAAAATCATAACGCCGTTATCATTGCCAATGGTCACTGTCTGCCGCAGTTCGAACAAACGAAAAAACTTCCAGTTACTGCTGTTCGCGGTCAAGTGAGCCATATCCCTACCACAGACAGTCTCAACCAACTGAAAAGCGTACTGTGTTACGATGGTTACATGACTCCGGCTAACCCCAATAATCAGTATCACTGTATTGGTGCCAGTTACCAACGCCAACAATTAGATACACAGTACTCTTCTATTGAACAGCAGGAAAACCGTGATCGTTTATTGAAATGTTTTCCTGATGTTGATTGGGTACAGGAGATTGATATCTCGGAAGGAAAATCCCGCCAAGGCATACGGTGTGTCATTCGGGATCATATGCCAATGGTCGGAAACGTTCCTGTTTTAAGTGACATCATGGAGAAATATGCAAATTTACCTCATCAGATACAGTCTGATGAAGTTATTGAAGAATCGCCTTGTTACCCTAATCTATTTGTTATTGGTGCGTTAGGTTCTCGTGGTTTATGTTCCGCTCCTTTGAGTGCTGAATTATTGGCTAGTCAAATTTTTGGAGAAGCCTTACCTCTGGATGATGAAACATTGGCAACTTTACATCCCAATCGCTTTTGGGTGAGAAAGTTGTTACGGGGAAAATCCGTTAAGACAGAAAGATCTTAAGGGCATTTACTCATCTATATCAGGTACCCTGCATAGAAAACAGGGTGCCTAATGAAACACCAATATTTCCATTCTCAAAAACCAGCACAATGCTCAGGTGTAGAGATCAACCGTTTCATTGCACAACGTTGTTCTTCAGTAAATCCGTAGTCAATTTCACTTTGTAATATTTGACGTAATGACTCAGTAAGCTGCTGAGAATCTAAAATGTTAAATCCTAATCTGTGATAAAAAGGCGCATTCCAATTAACATAACGAAAAGTAGTTAATGTAACAGCTTGAAGTTGACGCTGTTCCGCAACTTGAACCACCTTCTCAATCAATGCCTTTCCAATACCTTTCTTCTGCCAGTCTCCATGGACGGAGAGTTCCATAATATGGAGACCGTCATCCAACGGCTTAGCTAAAATAAAACCAATAGGCTGAGAGCCACCATTAAGCGCGACCCAGCTATTACCTTGTGAGATATACTCCAAATGCTGCTGTTCCGTTTGCACATGACCATCAGCTATCCAAGCCAATTCAGGTATAGCACTAAATAATTTTGCAGCGGAATGCTCTATTGCGGGTAATCGACTCGCATCTGATTTTTGTGTTAAACAAATAGAAAACATAGTGTACCTTAGTCATATCTTCACTTTACTAAGAACCTATCACAATAGATCAATTTCTTTGTCATTTTGAGCCAGAATTGTGCTCAAGGTCTTCACAGATTGCGTTATGCTCCAGTTTTATACTCACTCCGTATCCAAACGACCTTCAATAATAAAAAATCACTGGAATAAGCAGTTTCAAAGGTAAGATCTTTATTTTAGTAAGTATTTAAAGCATAAACTTCATCGCAGCAATAATCATACCTGAAAGGCCAAACATGATTGTAACCATCCACTTAGTTTGAGAAATTATTTTCTCTGATACGTTTACATGTATAGATGAAATATCTTCCCTCAAGGAAGAAATATCCCCTTTCATGGAGGAAATATCTCCTTTCATACAAAGAATATCTTTTTTCATAAAATCAATATCTTGTTTCATTAAAGACATATCATTACGTACAGAAGCTATTTCTTTATGAACCAATGCACTAACAGCCTCAACATCCGCTTTTGTTGCATAGTTTGACTTTATGACAGCAACATCTGTTTTTATTTGTGCAACATCTGATTCCAGATTTTCAACTCTTTTTTCCAATGTTGTACTCATTGCCTTTTTCCAACTAAATTTTAAGGAGTTATAACTTATCGATTCAGGTAACAAAAATATTTTGTTATTTTCGGAAAAATATCCATATCCATTTTGAACAGAACTAATTTTCTGTTTCATAACGCCATCTCCTGATGTATCCTTTTCCAGTTTCTATTTTTTTAGAAAAATCAATCTCTTTTCTAAAATGAGATGTTATCTATAATTTTTATTATAACTGTTCCTCTAATTGCGTATCCATATCGATATTTGTTTATTAATTCAACTTACTTAATTAGCTAAGAAAACATTCTATTTCCTATCCTGTTTTATCATTACTCTAACACTCCTATCTATTTTAATCATCAGCCGTTCCACTAATAACTTGATTATTTTAAATAAAAATTAATACCTCCATTAACCCCCTTAAAGCATATTATATTTTTATATTATTTTAACGTCATATGGAAAATTATTCTAAGACAATGGAAAATAGCGAATTAATTTTCTATTTAATATCGATTTTATTATATCCTATATATTAAATCCCAAGTAACTGTACTCTATATTCACTATAAAAAGATCAATAAGAATTGGATTTTTGCTATTTATTCTAA
>NZ_LFCV01000065.1 GCF_001037465.1 Xenorhabdus khoisanae | reverse complement strand
GTTTTATAATCAGAAATATCGGGTATGCCTATAGAATCAAAAAAAGTAGGCTTAATATAGTTCACTGCATAGATTACCTGCTTAGCTCTACGTCTAATATCAAACTTAGTACTTATAATATAACTCCATAAATTAACAATACTTACTAGTGCTGTTTGAGGATAGAGATAGAACTTTATTAAACCATCAGTTTTAGAAGTGATAATTAATCCTTTAATATCGTTTTCGTCCTCAAGCGTAATAGGGTTATTCTTATCTCCATCCTTAAATTTAAATTCTTCTATTTGATTACGCTTTTGTGATGTAATAAATATTGGTGTCCCCACCAATGGTCTCTGTGTATGTTTATTCTTTAAATATGTATATATTGCCGTAGGTGTTTGCTGATCACTGTCTGATGACATTTGCAGAACAGGTTTTTCAACAAAAAGTGCCATTGAATCCACATCAATTTCATTAGCTGTACCTGAGAAAGGTACAAAACCAAAATTACCTTCAGTAGTCTTTACATCAGTATGAACTTCAAAGCCAATATGAGAACCGTCTGTTATCGGCACATCTGGATTAGTTGGATCTTCCACAGTGAAACTTAATTGAGCCGATGCTTCTCTATTACCCTCAATGTAATTAAGTCTAACAGGATTATTATTACCCTGAGCAAAATTTACATTGCTGGCTTTCTGTATAAGAATATTTCCCCTTTCCGTAATAGGTTGATCTGAACTTAAATTCACCGTAAAGCTCACACTCTGACCTATAATTAAATCAGCCGTTTTATTAATTGTGATACTTATTTGGTTTTTATTTACTGGATTAACTTTAGCTTTACCAGTGTACGTGTACGGCATGTCTTTAAATTGAACTCCACCCGATTCTGCATTAGTTTTTATTATAAATGAAATTTGATCACCATTTTTTACATCCACTTCTCCTACTTTACTGAGTACCTTAAAACTAAAGTCAGCAGTTGCGTTATGAGACACACCATCATATTTAAGTTGAACTGTGGGATTAGTAAATTGTATATTTTTAACGGGGCCATATTCTATTGTTATAGACTTATTTTTATCAATAGCTTCATTCGATGTTAATGTTACTGTGAAATTCACTGTCTGACCTACCTCTAATTCTGAAGTCAGAGATGGTGAAATTTTCATACTAGTAATAACTGGCATTTTATCACCTCGTATTATTATTATGATTAATAGATTATATTAACTATATTACGTTTAAAAAAATCAACTACAGAAATAGTTTTAAAAATAATTAAAACATTACTGACCATGTAACTATTTCAACTCTGATCCCCAGCATAACCATAAAAAAACAAAAAACGAATGAAAAAAAGTTATCACCTGATAATTTTTTTTCATCACTATAGTTAATTATATTCACACAATTCTTTTTACCTTGTGATTTTATTTTTCTTTTAAGACTTCTGGTAACAAAAGATAATACCCTCCTCCTGTTTGTCGAAATTATTATTTTTTGAGTCATAAACCCTGAATGGTTTACTATTACTATCATAACCGGTATTTTTTACTATAACCGTAGCTTTATTAGGGTTTCGATCAGGAGTGCTATCGAACATCCCCCAATCGTATAAATTAAACTCTCTCCCCCATTCATTATACAGAGAATATACGTCTGCGGGATTATTAGGATCATATGCTTCCTTATCTGAATAAAGATCTTGATTTTCTCCTGAAGAATTGCTGTTGCAGTTAATATTTGAATCCAAGTTGGGATTTACGTAGTTATATGGCGGCAGACCGTTTGTCACTTTATTCATAGTGATTTCATATTTATATAATTTAATCTCTCCGCTTTCCATTGTTACTTGTGTGTTTATTTCACCAGCTCCAGTTTGAGCTTTATTAAATTGTATTGGTCCATTAAGGTTATTACCAAAACTTAACGTTAAATCTCCATATGGCGCTTTATTTCCATCTATTGGTGGTATAAACTTATATTGAATATCTCTAATTTCCTTATCGTCATAAAAAGAGCCAGAGTTTTTACTCTCTCTTAGTTCTCCCAGTACCGAAGGCAAAACAGTGTGTGGGTGATCCTTTCCACCTGTATTATCAAAATATTTAAATACTGCTTTATTGTTTTTATTATAAACATATAGCACTGCAGGTTTCGGAACAGGATTAAATTTGACTTGTGTATCTGCATCATGCTTCACATCAGTACCATCTGGTTCAGTCATGTTTAATGTCACAGTGACATTTTCAACACCGACAGAGCTTTTTAATGTTGCATATAAATATCCATTCCCATCTGTTTTAAGTTCAGTCTCCTCGTTTGTGGGATCTGCCGGTGAATAAGCTTTAGGCTGAGGGAATTTAGTTTCCTCGATTTTATCATGGTCGCGTTTCCACTTACCATTAAACGTATAATTGGGGAGATACTCTGTCGTCCCTTTTTTTACAATCAATGCCTTATAGTGATATTCATCTGTGCCATTACCTTGTAATGGATTATTTTCATCAAAGTCCGTCACTTTAACCCAGGAAATATCGAACTCCGGCGGGGGATCAACAAAATTCATTACATCTGAACATGTCGGCGCAGCCGGTTTTCTGCCATCGATATCAATACACGCTTTCACCTGCTGTGCCTTACTGCTAACGACATTCGCTTGTAGTGTGCCATCTTTGAGGTTTACTGATTGAGAGCTATCTGTTGATGGCGATAAGGTTGCACCTGTTGCCTCCGTACCATCCTGGTTTTGAGGTTTAGACCATCTGAACTTAATACCTTGCCCTTTATATGCCGTCTTATTTTTTTCACGCCATGCCGTTGCAGTGAGAGAATATTTTCCTTGCCCGCCAATAGTGACATCATGATCTTTTGGTTCCGTCTCCATGGTAATTTCCGGCCAAATAAAATTAATTTTCTCCTTTGATTCTCCTTGACTGGATTGGCCATCAGCAGAAGTAACAGAAGCTATAACAACAATATTTGAAGCCTCAATGGGACTGGTTAAGGTTGCCGTTACTTTGCCATCACGATTGGTTTTCTCTGAAGAGGGTGTCGGTTTAAGGTCAATATTATCTTTAACTTGCCAATTCACAGACTTATCTGGTACGCCTTGACCAACCACATCGGTGACTGTTGCTGTACAGGTGTAAGTTTCCGTGACTAATACAGGTTGTTCCCCATTAGCTTTACAGATCACATTAATATTTTCAGGTTCAATAGCAAAAGAAACCGCTTCGGCTGAAACCGATTCCTTGTTTGCAATCGAAAGCGTCACCACAACATCCTTTAATGGCGTTTTACTGCTTAATGTTGCCTTTAATTTCCCGTTATCCGTCTTCACTGTACCTGTTGGAGCCTCGACAGAAATATCCTTAATTTCCTTACCCGCTAAATTTTTGCCGACAGCACTCCATCTCACATTATCAACTTTATCAGCCGCCAAATCGCCATCAGTGATAATGTCTGCTGTATAAGTGTATTTTTGTATACCATCAGCTATCAGTGCTTTTTTGGGGTCAGGTGTCACACTCAGTTTATTGTCTTTTATTTTGTAGTGAGGTTGCTTTTTGCTAAACGTCACTGAACCTATTTTTTGCTGTGGAGCACCGTCTAGCTGTATATAAATATCGACTTTGTCATGGGGTTTTTCACTGACTAAAACGTTAGGCATTAATTGCTCTTTTTCATCAGTTAACTCCCCTTTTTCATTCGTTTGAGCAGGCTTATTATTCCATAAAAACGTTAAACCAGAGACAGTGCCTAAAGCCGGCTCAGTTGTCCAGGTAACTTTATCGATTCTGGCGTTCTTAACAAATTTTCCAGATGGTGCATCTTCATAAGTAATAATGGGCGCGTTAAACGTATACCCATTTTCTTTTTTGCCGGTTGCTATCGGTGATTCAGGTGGAGTGATATTCACTTTTCCTTCTATCATAAAAGGTAAAACCTTCATGGGAACTTGAATAGGTTTTGCCTTTTCCTGACCGTCTGTTTTATATTCTAACAATATATCAAGCAGGTAATCATTTTTATGTGTTTCTTGATAACTTGGGAGAGTAATAACAATGCTTTGGTCTGAATCAGAAGAAAGTTTGCCTTTATTAGGTAAAAATGCGTTATCTGGAACAGCCCAGCGAATTTTTTTAATATCAATATTAGAGGGGATGGGTAGATTAACGGGTATCTCTTGATGGCCATATCCAACAATAGGCTCTAACGCGATCAATATCTCTTGTTCTCTTTTTAAGTGATCCAAAACGATATGATTATTTCTTTCCGCCAAATCATAACGGCTACCTGCCAATGTCCGCATTGAAGCCACATTAGCCGGTGAAAATTGAGTAGTAAAGGGAACCCCAAATCTATAAATTAAGTTTGCCAAAAACTGCGTTTCAGTATGACCACTTTCCCCCTGCTTATAGTCCACGCCCATGGTAACTAGTGGGATTGGAGTATATGTCAGGCCTAACTTAGCCAAGCTGGGATTTTTCTGTTTAGTATCACGGTTAAATAAAGTGACTTTATCACCAAAATATTGTTCATATGTCAGTTTCATTCCCAAGTTAGGGTAAGCAGGCAAGAAAAATTCCCCATTAATGTCATAACCGTTAGCAGGGCGTTCATAATAATCCTGAAAGTTTCGTGATTTTTGCCAGTCACTTAAACGATAATAGGTATTAGCGGAAAATTTAATATAGTCGCCCCAAATTTCTCCCCCTAGTCCCAAACGTTGGTTTTTTCCAGTAAAGTCATGATCATAAAAAGTATTTAAGCCATACATCCAGTTCTGATAAAAATAGCGGCCACCTAAACCCAGATTCATGGTATTTCGACTATCTTGGTTACGATAACCTAATTGGGAAAAGAACAGCCAATCTGCTTTGTTATCATAAAGCGGTAATAGTATATCGAGTGAGTTATTTTTCAGCGTCCATTTTCTATCTAACCCAAAGTTAATTCTGGCAGTACCAAACTGAGATAACCATTTTTGAGTTTCTGAGGATAGGGTGTTATTAATTTTACCCAAAGCATAGGATGTTGCTTGTTCCGCGAGTTCTGAAGGGGAAGAAGATAAGATATGGCTGACTGTTTGGGCATTACTAACAATATTATGTGGGGCGCTAAGCACTGAGGTATCATTCGTTTTTTGTAAATGAGCATACAACTTATCATCAGCCTTTACATTAGCTTCCGCTAAAGCGTTAATAACTGTAGAAGGCATAAATAATGCATAGAAAAAAATAAAAAATCCAATAATCTTTCTAGCATATGATGACATAGATAAGTACCTCAAAAATTTTATATCAGATGATATTTTCACTATCTCTTAAATAATCCTACAACTTCCCGCTCTTAACTCTAGTCAAGAAAATTCAAATTAGCATCATTCAAAATAGTTATCACATCATCAGCAGGGCATATCAGGGCAAGATCACGAATGTTTGAGAGTAAAAAAACCAGACCATGTGCCTTGAGAACTTTACCCTACACTTTTCCTCGCCCCAAGATCCGCGCCAGAGTGCGAAAGTGGCTTATCCTTTATTTGACATCCTGTTTGCGTCACTGTGTGCCATGATTGCTGGTGCAGAAGGCTGGAGTGATATTCAGGAATATACCGAAGGGCAAATTAAGTATAAGAAAGAAACGCATGCGAGTCTGGATGAAAACGCAATTTCTGGAACAAGTATTACAAGCGGGATTTGCTAATCGGGATGATATTTGAGCATTCATGCGGTTGCCCTGGTGTGCTTGTGAGGAAAATTCAACCCAAACTGTTAGCTTGCTCAATAACTGGTGTGATACGCACACGCATCTGGAACTCAAGTAGATTGTTGAAACAACCAGAAGAACAGACACGATAATCATGAATATCATGAGGAGATAAGACAGTAACTCAGTGGACTGTTCAAAAAACGCACTTAATGTACGTTTCCGTACAATTGGATTTCAAACCCCGCGTATTTTTTCCTCCAAATACAACACCATTTGACGTATAGCATTACTCAAAATGTATCATTTCGTCACAAAAAAGAAACTACTGTTATAATTTTGTTGCAATACAGTTTTTCGTGTGAAATATTAGATATCGGATTAATTACAATGGAAATAGTTCTTTTGGCATCAGTAACCAATAGGTATTACATGTCTTTATTTATATTCAGGCCCTCTATATAAAGGTTCATGCGGTAGCTTTGGTTTAAAAGGAGAGTTCGATGGAAAGATTCATTATTGCTCACTCTTCTCTAGGTGATAGCGCTTTACTTTTTAAGTCATTAAAAGGGGAAGAGAAACTGTCAACTATCTATAGTTTCGAAGTGGAACTCTTTAGTGATAATAAAGACATTGATATCAAAGCATTACGAAATAAACCGTTCTCCGTTGAGATAAAGAATCCGGTAAACACTTCAGCAAAACCACGCTATTTGAGCGGACTGGTTCGTGAAGCTATTATTTGTGATTATTATGATAACAATTTTTATTTGTATAAACTTATCATTCAACCCGCTCTGTTTACGTTAACCCTGAACAAAGATTTCAAAATCTGGCAAAAGAAAACGGCTCCTGAGATTATTAAAGATATTCTTGATAAACATAAAATAAAATTCAAGAATAGCCTCAATGCAAAATATCAATCATTAGAATATTGCACTCAATACAAAGAAACTGATTTCGATTTTCTGAGCCGGATAATGGAGCGCGAAGGAATTTATTATTATTTTCAACACAGTAAGAATGAGCATACGCTTATATTAGCTGATTCACCTCAATCTCACTCTGCTCTGCCTGAATATTCCTCCATCGAATATTATCCTAACCATTATCCGCCCCGGACAAAAGACAAACATTATTTATATGATTGGACGGTAAGTTATTCAATTACGCCCAAACTTTATACAATGAGTGATTATAATTTTCTGAAACCAAATGCACAGCTAAAAGAAACACAGCAAAATCCGGACTCCACTGTACCAAAAACAGAACTGTTTGAATGGCCGGGAAATTATGGCGAAAGTTCACAAGGGCAGTTCTATGTTCGTGTTCTGCAACAATCCAGTACCGCACATAGCCAATATATAAAGGCAAAAAGTCAAGAGCCCGGTATTGCTCCGGGTTATACCTTCACGTTATCAAAAGCATTACGGGATAAAGATAACGGTGAATATCTTATTGTCAGTGCAAATTATGAATTCCACGAAGACCCATACATTATGGGAGTGAGTCACTTTGACCCGGATTCAAATAAGATCGAACATATTATAATTACTGATTTTACAGCCATTCCATCCAAAGTAAATTGGCGCGCTCCCCGCACAACTCCATGGCCAGTAGCAAATACAGAACGGGCTACTGTTGTGGGTGCCAGTGGCAAAACTATTTGGACAGATGAACATGGTCGCGTCAAATTGAAGTTTCACTGGGATCGGAGCGATACAAAAGACGATAAAAGTTCCTGCTGGGTGCGCGTTTCCAATAATTGGGCAGGCGCTAAATTTGGCATGATACAAATTCCCCGGGTTGGAGAAGAAGTCATCGTCAGTTTTATTCACGGCAATCCGGACGAACCTCTTATAGTGGGACGTAGTTTTAACAAAAATAATATGCCTCCCTGGACGTTACCTAAAGAAGCTACAAAAATAGGCATAATGTCGCGCAGTCTTGAGGGAGGAAAAGATAATGCCAGCTATTTATTTATTGATGATGCCCAAGGTAAAGAATCCTTCGAAATACACGCCGAGAAGGATATGAAAGTCACTATAGAGAAGAACCAAACCGTAAAAATTGATGGGACGCGCGAAACAACGGTGGAAAAAGCAGAAACTGCCAACTTCAAGGATAAACAAAAGACCACGGTTGCCAAAGGCAAAGAAATCGAAGTCACGGGTGGCGGGATTAAATATACTGTTTCTGATGGATATAAAGCAGATATCACCGGCGATAAATCAGAAAAAATCAGTGAAAATTATCAATTAGAAGTTGGAAGCAAGTCTACAGAAAAAATCAGCTCAGATTATCAATTAGAAGTTGGAGGCAATTCTACAGAGAAGGTCAGCTCAAATTATCAATCAAAGGTCGGCGGTAATTTTACACAAAAGGTAACTGGAAACTACGAACTCGGGGTGACAGGCAGTAAAAAAGACTCAGTAACAGGGTCTGTCGAAATCACCGGAAGTAGGATGAGAATACAATCCAGTTCTACATGCGATATTAAAGGTACATTATGCAATCTTGAAGGCATATCCATATGTACTATAAGCGCTGCACTGATCAAATTGGGTTAATTTGCTGAACATTTTTCTCATACATTCTTGGTTCACATAGTCTTAGCATCAGCAGGAATGGACCATTTAATGCAAAAACAAACAGAATCACTCCTTTTCTCTTAATAAAGACTCAATTTGGGGCGTTTCAATGAAGATCATTAAACCTCTGCGCCTAAGCACGCTTTATCGCCCTTATCGCTGGCAGCAAAAGAATTACCTTGGGGTATCCATCATGGCTCTGACCGATATGGGTGCATCCCCTCGCCTACGACCAGAGCCGGAACTTTGGCAACTTGCAGAGGCTGAATTGAAAACCTGCAATGGTATTATCGATCTTGCCATGCCCAAATCCTACTCAGAATTCCTCGCTACGGGTTATGCCTATACGCACCATCAGGCAGATAAGACATCTTGTTCTGTGCGTATCCAAGTGGAGCAATTAGATAAAACATTAGTTGTTTTCGGCAACCGTCATTGGGTTAACAATACCCCCTCAAAGCCTCAGGAATTTGAACAAATGCGGCTGGACTGGAGCCAGGCTTTCGGAGGGAAAGATTATGAAGAAAACCCACACGGTATCGGTTTCACGCCCGAAATGCAGGAAAATGGTGTAGAGATCCACCGGCTGCCAAACATTGAAACCCTGCACAGACAATTATTGTCGCCACGGGATAAACCCAATCCAGCCAGCTTTTGTCCGTTGGATTTAATATGGCCCCGTCGTTTTACCCGCATAGGTAAAAAATATGACAAACAGTGGCTCGAAAATGAATTTCCTGGTTTTGCCAGTGATATTGACTGGCGACTGTTCAATGCCGCTCCCCGTGATCAGTGGTGGGAACAATATGAAGCGTTACCCGAAAAGGCAGCGTGGCGAATTTGGAATATGCACCCTGAAAAACCGGTACAGGAAGGGATGCTTCCGCCATGGCAGGCTCGTTGTTTTATCAAACGATTACGGGTTGACGAAGAGGTTTTCGAAGAAATTATCATGCGCAATACAACAGTATGGTTTTTTCCTCATCTGGAACAAATGATCCTGATCTGGCATGGTTGCGCGCACATTAATGAAGATGATGCCACCGATATCTTACAAATGCTTGCCACAATGGAACTCAGCGGGGAACCTCGTGCTGAAAGTCACTATCTTCAAATCCTTAACCAACGAATGGATAAAGAAAAAGGAGCACTGTACGCCTTTCGGGAAAAAGACCTGATTCCTGAAGAAATTATTGGCCCATGGGTGGACACAGAACAACCGGACGGTGGCAGCCCTTTGAGAGAAAATCTGCAAAATCGGGAAAAACGCCTGCGTGAGCAACAACGAGAGCGGATGGAGAGATATGGCAGAGATATCAATACATTAATTCCCCTTTCTGAACCAGTTTCTAATCCCAAACCTGATGAATTACCAGAATTTGTGAACCAGACAGAACAAGACGCCGCTCAAAAATACGCTGAAGCTGAACAACAACGAGAAAAAATCCGGACAAGAGCCAAAGAACGGGGCATTAATGTCGATCAGAGCGCGATGGAAAATCAACTCAGGGGGCCACAAAATTACTTTCAGGTACGAGATCTACTGCACCAACAGCAACAGCAGCTAGGACTTAACGGTGAAAAGCTAACGCAGGCTGAACTGGAGTTGTACAAGATGTATCTGGCCTCAGTGCAATCACAAGGCCCTGCCCTGCGTTTATCGGGTGATCTGTCACAGATTATTCGCAAACGTGTTCAGCGGATCATGCAGAAAGGCGGTAACTTCCGTGGGATGGACTTCACAGGAGTCGATTTTTCCGGCATGGATCTGCGCGGAGCCAATTTTTCCCGTTCTTTATTAGAAAGCGCCTGTTTCAATAATTGTCGGCTGGATAATGCGGATTTCAGTGAAGCAATACTGGTCAGAACAGAAATATGCAATGCCTCTCTGTATGGTGTAAAACTGGATAATGCCAATTTGTCACAAGCAAAATGTGAGCAGAGTGATTTTTCTGTTGCCAGTTTTAAAGAAACGCAATTGCAGGAAACGCGGTTTGATCATTGTCGATTTAACAATACCCTTTTCGCCGATTTATTCCTGCAAGGGGCTTTTATCACTCACTGTCGTTTTCAACATTCGCAATGGCAAAACTGCACCTTTCTGGAAATGACGCTGCCTTCACTCAAGTTCAACTATGCCAGCCTCAATAAAGTTTCCTTTATCAAGTGCCAGTTGGAGAAAGCCGTTTTTGATCATGCCACGCTTGACAGTTGTTCATGGGCGGAGACAAAAGCAGAATCAATCCATTTTCGTTCTGCTAAATTATTGACCTGCTCATTTGTGATGGACAGTAATTTTAATCAGGCAGATTTCAGCAGTGCCACACTCACAGAGTGTAATTTACGCCAGCTCCTTCTGATTCAATCTACATTCCATTCGGCAACGCTGAATAATAGTGACTTTAGTGAAGCAAACTGCCAATTAACCAATATGCAGTATTTAAATACGGCTCAGAGCATATTTATCAGAACAGATTTTCGGGGTGCCCAGTTAAACAATGCCAATCTGATAGGTGCCTTTATGCAGAAATGCAGCTTCAATGGCGCTGATTTACGAAAAACCAATCTGTTCCGCACTGATATGTCCCAATCAATCATTGACGATTCAACGTTGATTGATCAGGCATATACACAACGTACTAAAACCTTGCCCAAACGCGATCAGGAAGTAATATGAGTACACTGACAGCTGATGAACTCATTACTAAAATCAGGCAGGGTGATGTCATTGAAAAAGTCAATTTGCAGGGAATCTCATTAATTGGCCAAAATTTATCAGGTGGCAGATTCAGGTCAGTCGATTTTTCAGAAGCCGATCTCTCTCATTCCATCCTTAAAGAGTCCGTCTTTACTGAGTGTCAACTCGAAGAGACTCGCTTTAATTCGGTTATATGTGACCAAAGTCTATTTGAACAGTGTGATATGGTTCGCGCCATGTTCAACAAGAGCACACTGAACAATTGTTCATTTACTCAATGTGTTTTGAAAAAAGCACAGTTTAAAATAACCCAACAAAATAGTAGCCAGTTTTCATCCTGTGATCTGCAATATGCTGATTTTAATGGCAGTAAGCTTGATCGGGTAACATTTACCGACGCCTCATTGGATTACACAATGTTGCGTAATTGCTATCTTTTTATGGTGACTTTTTTTCGTCAAGATTTACGAAAAACAGATTTTTATGGCTGTGAATTCATTAAAACCATTTTTTTCGCCTGTGACCAACGTGGTCAAAATTATCAGGGACAGCAATTTCAAGGATGCCTGTTTACAGACAATCAACTCGAAGCAGTGAATTTCAACCACGCAAAATTGACTAATTGCAATTTCAAAGGAGCCGGATTACAAAACGCTCAATTATCAAATGCCGATGCTACTCAAGCGTTATTCTTTGACGCTGATTTGACAAATGCGTGTTGTTGTAACAGTTTGTTTAACGAAGCTATTTTCATCAGTTCTTGTCTTAAACTCGCTGATTTCCGACACAGCCAACTGCAACAGGCTATCATGCATAAAGTCCATGCGGTTAATACACTGTTTACTGGCTGCAATATGACCTACACAGATCTTTCCTATGCCAATATCAGCAAAAGTGATTTTCGCGCAGCACGGTTCATGAGAACTCTTTTTCATCGTACTCAACAGGTTGGGACATTGTTTTCTGACCGTCAGGGCATATTGGAAAATGATCCTGAGCTATTTGCTGCTGAAGAGTGGAGTACGCAACAACGCCAACGTAAGATTTAATTTGGAGAATCGAAATGACGGAATCCCCTTATGCTCTCTCTTCATATTCTTCTCTTGCTACGGAACCACTACAACAGATTGCGGGTCAAGTTGTGAATATTCTTCAGGACGGCAGTTTGATGGTCGAAAGCAAAAATCGGGGTTGGCATTGCCGACGGGCAGCCAGTTGTCTTTTAACCCCAGAAATGGGTGACACCGTATTGATCACAAAGGCCCATGAACAGTTATGGATACTGGCTATATTAGAACGGGCTGAACAACAAAACCCGGCTGAAATAAACGTCCCGGGTGACTTATCCATAACTGCTCAGGGGAATTTGAACCTACACAGCAATGGACTGAATATCACAGCAGATAATGGAAACTGCCATATCAATGAAATGCAATACAGTGGCGAGTCTCTGTCCGCCTGGGTTTCTGTCACCAGAATCATAGGCAATCAACTTGAATCCGTCTGGCAGGTCGTAACCCAGTTGAGTCACCGGCTATTCCGCCATACAACACAAACAGAGCAAGTGCACGCAGGGCAATTGGATATGCAAGCTGAAAACTATGTGCGGTTACATGCCCAAAATACGGTCGTTTCCGCCAAAGCAATTACCAAAATAGATGCTGAACAGATCCACATTGGCTGATCCACATTAACTTAAGGAGGAAAAGCGATGTACGCTAATACCCAAGCAGGTGGCACAGATACGGCAACAATACCAGATGTCTGCCTGACACCATTTCCCCCGTTTCCACCGATGCCAATGACTTATCCCAATTTTGCGCAAGGTACAAGTGGTATCTGTTTCAGTACCATCAATATTCTTTTTATGGGAAGTCCTGCCCATAACATGTCAACAACCATTGTTATGACGAATGGAGATAATCCCGGTGTCAATCTTGGGGTTGCTTCAGGTACGGTAATGGGGCCAAGCCGTCATACGCTGGGCGCTACTAGTGTTCTGATTAAAGGTTCACCAGCAACCCGCTTATCAAGCATGACCATGCAGAACTCAACTAATACCATAGGATCACGTTCCATGCCCAGCCAGGTAAAAGTCGATATTTCAGGTGCCTGATTCACCTAAATGGAAAATGGGGGAAAACATGGACAATGCAGGGAATATTCCCCATGAAAAACGACCTTTTTCTGATAAAACAAGGAGAGTTTCGGCAAACAAAGTAAGTTTAAATGTCAAATGGATAAGGATGATATTATTCTCTTTTGTTTTGATGACATTCACAGGATGTTCTTCATCACCAGAACAGAAAAAATTGCCGACCTATAAATTGATTTTTGATATCCCAATTAACGCGAATAACTCAGCCCCACTGAAAATACACGTTATCTTGTTGAGATCAGATGTCGAGTTTATGTCTGCTGATTTCTTTTCACTACAAGAAAAAGCAGAAGCTGTATTGGGTAATAAACTGGTGAATGCCGATCAGTTTTTTTTACTGCCTACCCAAAAAAAACGATTCTGGTTGGAAAAAAATACGCCAGAAGCCAGCTACATCGGAATTTTTGCTGAATATAAGCAATTGAATGGGAAAAGATGGCGCATCTCATTCCCCGTCCCCGAACCTGAAGAACCTGCTTTTTACCAATTTTGGGTCTCATCGCCAGACGAATTAGACATATACATTCAAGTCACAAACAACGGTTTGAATCTTATCAATAAAGACAACTAATGTATGCCGCAAGGGAAGGAACTGGATGAATAGATCAGAAAAAGTTATCTGGACAGAAGGCATGTTTTTACGTCCCCATCACTTTCAACAATCTGAAAATTATCTGGAAGCTTATGTCCGAGATTGGGGAATGGCGCAAAATTCATATTATTGGGGCTTTTTGACTCTGGAATTGGATCAGTCATTTCTTGAGCAAGGCAAGGTGATGATTTCATCAGCCAGCGGAATTTTTCCTGATGGAACGCCATTTCGTTTTACTGAAGCCCAGGCACCGATGCCCTTACAAATTGCAGAAAATCAAACGGGAGAAAATGTCGTATTGGCATTGCCAATTTTCCGGGGAGGGAAAGAAGAGATCATTTTCAGTGAGAAAAACGACTCCATGGCACGTTTTGTCAGCGTTGAGTCTGAAGTCAATGATTTTAATGCGATGTCAGTCGGAAGTGCCACAGTGCAATTTGGGAGAATGCGTCTGCGGTTAATGCTGAAATCAGATCTGACACCAGAATGGACTTCATTGGGTATTGTGCATGTCATGAACAGAAGCCGTGATAATAAGTTACATATCAATCCACAATTTATTCCTCCCCTACTCAATTGTCATGCACATCCGCAAGTTGTCAGTTTCATTGCTGATTTGCAAGGTTTGCTGGAGCAACGCCGCCAGCAAATAAGCCAGCGTTTGTTACAATTGGGGCGACGTAACGACTCAGAAGTCATGGACTTTCTTCTGCTGTCATTGATAAACCGCTATAGCGGTCAAGTGAGCCACATACGAAATTTGCCATTACTGCATCCAGAACGCCTGTTCAGTGAATGGCTACAATTTGCTACCGAATTAGCCAGTTTTTCTCAAACACGAATGCCGGAAGAAAAACTCCCCATTTATGATCATAACAATTTGGCAATGTGTTTCGATCATCTGATGTTCGAATTACGTCAAGGGTTGTCAATCATTTTAGAAGAACATGCGATCCTGTTACCTCTGACCGAATATTCTCATGGGTTGAATGTGGCCACGTTACCAGACGTCAATATGCTGAACACATTCAGTTTTGTGTTGGCTGTTTATGCTGATGTTCCCAAAGAAACGTTGATGAACCGTTTTCCCACCCAGATGAAAATTGCCCCTGTTGGTCGTATACGTGAATTGGTTCAGTTGCAATTACCCGGTATTTCAGTATGTGCAATGCCATCAGTACCCAGACAGATCCCCTGGCATTCAGGCTATTTATACTTCGAATTAGAAAAAGAGGGTGAATTATGGAACCAAATGGAGAAATCCGGTGGTTTTGCGTTACATCTGTCTGGTGAATTTCCCGGCCTGAACATGGAATTCTGGGCTATTCGTAATCAGTCCAAATAATGTAATCAGTCCGAATAATAAGAATAAGAATAAGAATAAATAAATAAATAAATAGAGGGAACGTTCCATATGACGCAGAGAAAAAATACACATTATTATACTGTGCTTTCTGGTGACTCTCGTGATAATCCCTTGGTTCATGCCGCAAACCCTCTGTTGAATAGTATCCCGCAGATCCGCCACGCCACAGAGCATCCAGACCCAATAGATTTACGGCAAAAATTGATCGATGAAATCCGGGGCTTTGAAGTGAAATGCCAACAAGCCAAACTTTCTTACGAAGTGATCATTGGAGCACGTTATTGCCTGTGTACCGCGCTGGATGAAGCTGCTGCACTAACACCCTGGGGAATTCGTAGTGTCTGGTCTGGCAGTGGACTACTGGTTACCTTCCACAATGAAACGTGGGGAGGTGAAAAGTTTTTCCAGCTATTAGCGACATTATCACAAAAACCAAAAGAAAATTTGTTTCTGCTGGAACTCATTAATTTTTGCCTACAACTTGGATTTGAGGGGCGTTATCGCATTATAGATAATGGACGCTCTCAACTGGAAACCCTGAAACAACGCCTATTCCAGTTGATTTATTCAGTCCGTGGAAACCATCCCCCAGAATTATCACCGACGTTAAAGAACACCACAGCCCCGAACAAACCCCGGCAATTCTCTTTCCCGATATGGGCCGGTGTAGCGATAGCAAGTTTTTTCGTTTGTATTTTGTATATTGGGTTGAACTGGCAATTAGGTGATCTCGCCAGCCCTGTATTAGCCACAATCTATCAAACCAATTTACCTAATGTGCCAGTTAATGATCGGATATTACCTGCTGTATCTGCTGTACCTGCCGTACCACCGACGTTGAATCTGCAAGAGACACTAAAGAATGAAAATGCCACAAGATTGCTGAGTGTGGTCGATTCGTTTGATAGAAGTATCATCACCTTGCAAGGTGATGGATTGTTCAAAACAGGTTCCACACACATTAACAGCTATTACTTGAGTGTAATCAAGAACATTGCTGAAACAATAAACAGTTTCAAGGGTGAAATTCTGGTTATTGGTTATACCGATGACGTTCCCATGTACAGCGCGAGTTTTTCATCCAACAATGCACTATCACTCGCCAGAGCCAAGGCAGTAAAAAGAGAACTTCAGAAATATCTGGATCAACCCGCACGTGTCAAAACGGAAGGAAGAGGAGCCAGTAACCCTTTAGTTCCAAACGATACGCCAAGTCATCGAGCTAAAAACAGACGAGTAGAAATCATACTGTTAGTTTCTCCTGTAAATTAGTTTCTCCTGTAAATCAGACGGAGTGAGAAAACTGAAACATGTTGAATGCCATTCTTTCCATTATTACCAGCCGATTAATGTGGAGTTTACTTGGAATAAGCGCCATCTCTTCCATTATCTGGTTTATTGGACCCATTATTTCCATTGGCAGCATAGTACCTTTTGCATCAAATCTGGTACGCATAATTACCATTGCTTCATTATTCCTTATTTGGATTTTAATTCAGTTAGTGCCCCGCCTTTATCGGGCATGGTTGGATAAAAAAAAATTATCCAGCCAATTGAATAAGGACAGTAAAGAAAACAAGGACAATGACGAAAGTGAACAGGCTCAATATACAACAACACTGTCAGAACGCTTTTCTAATGCTTCACGGCTCCTGAAAAATGCCTATTTTTATGGCCTGAATTCCAAATACAAACCGAGTTGGAGGCATTTCTTCAATCGACAATACTTATATCAATTACCATGGTATGTCGTTATCGGGGCGCCTCATTCAGGGAAATCTACAGCACTGGCAAATTCCGGCCTGCATTTCCCATTATCAGACCATTTCGAAAAATCGGCACTGTACAGCATGAAAGGAATTAATGACTGTAACTGGTGGTTCACGAATGACGCAGTTCTGCTGGATACGACGGGACGATATACCACACAAGATACGCAGCCAATACAAGACGCCAGTGAGTGGAAATGTTTCATTAAGCTGTTGAAACAATATCGTACACGCCAGCCTCTCAATGGCGTCATTATTACGGTCAGTGTGGAAGATTTGCTGAATTTACCCAAGGAAGCCCGCGAACGGCAGGCTTATATGTTACACAGGCGTTTAGCAGAATTACATGAACAACTTAAAATCCGGTTTCCGATTTATGTCATTGTCACGAAAACAGATTTATTAAAAGGATTTAATGCTTACTTTGCTCATTTTGACAAGGCTCAACACAATCAAATATGGGGATTTACTTTCCCGTGGAATAAAACCGACTGGAATATAAGCGATTTTTTTGAACAGCAATATTATCTGTTACAAAAAAGATTAGATGCAGAATTACCCAATATTTTACTGCAACAGAATATGCCTCGACACTGTGCCGAAAGTTATTTATTTCCACAAGAATTCGCCGCATTACGTCCATTAATTGGGCAATACCTTGAACTTGTATTCGCTAAATCTGGATTCGAAATTCCTTATTCTCCACGAGGGCTTTATTTTACCAGTGGAATACAAGAAGACGTGTCGTTTGATAAAGTCATGGAAAGGCTTAACCGTCATCTCCAATTACCAACAGATAATAATAGTAGCTCACTATCATGGAACAATAATCAGGCATGGCAGAATAATGAGGACTTTTTGCATCAGCCTCAAATTCATCAGGCTTATTTTCTGAAAAACTTATTGGGAAGTGTTTTTCAGGAAGCGGGATTAGCCAGTTACAACCGCTGGTGGGTATACCGCAGTTATCTGCTGAATGGGTTGGGTTATACGATTCTGGTTACGACTTTGGTGTTCATTATCACCTTATTTTTTACCAGTTATAGCAATAACAAAAATTACCTCATGGAAGTACAGGCTAAGATCCCCCCTATTCTTCGCCAGGGTGATGAGTTAAAACAACGTGCTGAGTTAAAAAAAGAAACCAATAATACCGATATTTATTCCCTGCTCCCTGTTTTGAATAATCTGGCTAATTTGGCGAAGAGCGAGAAATTTTCACTTGATAATCCCCCTCTATCCTACCGGATGGGGTTGTATTGTGGTGAACAGATTAGTGATGCAAGCAGGACTCTGTACACAAAAACATTAAATTTATTATTGTTGCCACAGATCGCACAGTTAATAACCGCTGAGATGCGCCAGGACAAAGGCAATAATATAGATGTAGATAGTGCATACAATACGCTGAAAGCGTATCAAATGTTATATCAGCCCAAGTATTATGACAGTAAATTTTTACGTAATTGGGTCATGCAATATTTGCAAACCCATTTGCAACCCGATATTTCCCAAGAGCAGTTGTATCAAATCGACGAACACCTTAAGCAACTGCTGGACAATCAAATTGTTACATCGCCCTATATCCGTGATAACCAACTGGCGGAACAAAAACAGGCTCAACTCAGCAGCATTCCACCCGCACAACGCATCTATACTCATTTGAAGTATAACTTGTTGAATAACGCTAACTTACCTTCGGTAAGCCTGATAACTCTTGCAGGCCCTCAAACTGAACTCGTTTTTTCGCGTATCAGTGGTACACCGATAACTCAGGGTATACCCGGAATGTTTACTCCAGCAGGTTATAAAACAGGTTTTGGCAAGGATCTCAACGCGCTTATCGATACGCTGTACAGCCAGGATAGCTGGATACTGGGGAAGTATGAAAGAAAACAACCTCCTAAAGAGATCGCATTTTTTGTACGCCAGTTTTATATCAATGATTATATTTATCAGTGGGATCAATTTCTGTCTGATATTCGCCTGAACAATATCACCAATATGGAACAGCGCGCCAACATGGCTCGCTTATTAGCTTCAAATCTTTCTCCCATGCGCCATCTGCTGATTAATATCAGTAAGAATGTCACCTTGGATGAAGGGCTGAACAATGGCAAGACGGATAAAATAGGCAATCTCGTCAATAATAACGCTAAATCATTAACAAAACTCGTCCCCAATCAACGGCTACCAGAAGATGAACAACCTACACCAGAACAAACATTAAGAGAGCATTTTGCACAAATCACTGCATTGGCAAAAATCTCTGATGGCAAAACCAAGAACATTCCTTTTGATAACATATTGAAAGAAATCAATGAATTATATGAATACCTAAATTCTGTACAAGATGCAGCTAATATAGGTATGCCTGCACCATCAAATAAAATCATTATGCAGCTACAGGCAACGGCTGAACTTCTACCCATACCGTTCAGAAATATGATTTTTTCATTGGCGATGGGTGCCAACAGTGATACGCAGCTCAGCGATATAAAGAATATCGGTAAGCATCTTAATGCAGAAGTCAGCAACTTCTGCAATCAGGCGATTGCCAACCGCTACCCGCTGACACACAGCGCCCGTAATGATATCAAGCCCGATGATATGGCACGAATGTTTGCTCCCGGCTCAGGCATAATGGACAGCTTTTTCCAGAAGAATCTTGTGGGAAAAGTGGATACCAGCCAACCAGACTGGCGTTTTATCTCAGTAGTGGACGGAAAAGTATCGCCGGAAAATAAAGACTTACTCAAACCATTTAAACAAGCCGAGATTATCCGCAATACCTTTTTTACGGGTGGAGCCACCGCGCCTTCATTCCAAATCATCGTGCGCACGGTTGATATGGATTACAACATATTAAGCATGATACTTGATGTAGACGGTCAGCAATTACAATATAGTCACGGCCCCCCAGTTTCACAGCGGTTCAATTGGCCCGGTCCCGGTAAAACAAATCAGGTTCGCATCCAATTGAATTTAGCAGACGGAACAACAGCCAGCTTAATGACTTCTGGTCCGTGGGCTTTAAACCGCCTGCTAGATTATGCGAAACCTTTTCTACAGCAACAAAACACCAGTAGCGATATGAGCCTGTCAGCAACATTCAACATCAATGGTCATCATATTTCATTGAAATTTATCCCAAACAGTATTTTTAGCCCATTTCAGCTACCCAATTTCACCTGCCCCAACTTAATAAATTCATAAAAATCGGTAGCGTATTTAATCATCAACATGAGCAGAAAATGACTATGAATATTGATGCCTTACTTAAGCCAGTCAGCACCGAATCACCCTGTGGAGAAGATTTGGAATACGATGTCGAATTTATGGAGTTAGAACAATCCTTGTTCGGAAAAGTAGAACAGCAATTTGGTGATATTACTATTCCAGCAGAACAGCCCAACTGGGCAGAAGTAGAAAAGCAGTCCATAAAATTATTGAGTCGTACTAAAGATTTGCGTGTCATCATAGCGCTGGCACAATCATGGTTAGAAATGCGGGGATTATGTGGTTATGCCGAAGGTATGGATTTGCTCAGGCAAACACTGGAGCGATATTGGGAAGAGGTCTGGCCAACACTGGAGTTTGAGGGAGAATATGATCCGTTGTTTCGCCTTAATATACTCGCTGCTATTGAAGATGATTCACCTCTCACCTTGCAAGTGAAGCGCTCCATTCTGCTGAAAAGCATTTCAAAAGAATTATCATTACAGGAAGTCTTTTCATTACTTGATGGAACAATATCTGAAATTAGTGGCTATACAGGTGGGCGCACTCGATTGGTGGAAGAACTAAAACAACTAGGTAATAATCCCGAAATTACAGCCGTAATCAGTATTCGCGATCACCTTATCGCCATACTGAACATTATTGGCAATAAATTATCAGCAATGTATGTACCTGAATTATCCGGTCTTTTAAAGAATTTAAATAAGGTGATTGAATTTTGTCCTTCACCAGTACTTCAATCAGCAACCAATATTTCTGACAAAGGAAAAACGCCGGATGCACTGACACCAATATCCCCCTTTTCAGAGCAGACAAATTCCCTATTAGCAGAAAATACGGAAAATAAGACATCAACGTATTGGAACGAAGTGGAAGCCAATAACCGTGATGAAGCACGCATGTTATTAGAGAAAGCCAAACACTATTTTCTTAAGTATGAACCCAGTCATCCTGCTCCGATGATGATTGCCCGCATTCAGCGGTTAATTGATCGTGATTTTGTTGATATTGTTCATGATCTTGCCCCAGATGGACTAAATCAACTCGAAATCATTTTTGGTCGTCCGGATAACTGAGACACAGATTAAAGTCAGCCTTTTCTACTCTTAATTCAAAATGCCTTATTAGCGACTCATTTCTTATTAACTTATTAACTTATTAACTTATTAAGCTGTCAAATTAATTAGCCAGTAATGGAGAATTTGCTATGAAATCCAGTGGACAAAAATTCATCGGGCAAAATCGTCCCCCACGTGTACAGATTGAATATGATGTTGAACTTTACGGTTCAGAACAGACAATTCAATTACCCTTTGTTATGGGGGTAATAGCGGATTTAGCCGGAAAATCGATAGAAGCCTTGCCTGAGGTCAGTGAACGCAGCTTTTTGGAAATTGATGCTGATAACTTTGATGAGCGCATGAAATCAATAAAACCCCGTGTTGCTTTTCAAGTGGATAATACATTGACAGGTGACGGACAGCTGAATGTCGTAATAGATTTTGAAAAAATGGAAGACTTTCAACCTGATGCCATTGCTAAAAAAGTGGAGCCGCTGGCTAAACTGTTGGAGGCACGAACTCAACTGGCAAACTTATTATCCTATATGGACGGTAAAAGCGGTGCAGAACAACTGATCTCCGAAATTCTGCAAAACCCGGCTCTGATGAAATCTCTGGCCGAAGCGCCAAAACCTTCAGAAAGTGCTACTGAAACAGAGAATGCCCCTGAAGAAGATACTGAAAATAAGGAGTCATAAATGAGCACAACTGAACAAGAAACTGAATTTCAGCAAGAGCAAGAACAGGTACCGAAAGAGTATACGCCTGATGAACTGAGTGTACTCCTGAATAAAGAATTTCGCCCCCAAAGTGATCAGACTCGCAATGCCGTTGAAAATGCGGTGAAAACGTTAGCTCAGCAGGCGCTGGAAAATACTGTCACGGTCTCCGGTGATACCTACCGTACCATTCAGGCCCTCATTGCCGAAATCGATAATAAATTATCGCAACAAATTAATCATATTCTGCACCATGACGAATTCCAGACTCTGGAAGGCGCCTGGCGCGGTCTGCATCATCTGGTCAATAATACTGAAACTGACGAAATGCTGAAAATCCGTGTGATGTGCATTTCCAAAAAAGAGTTGGGTAGCACGCTAAAACGTTTTAAAGGCGTCAGTTGGGATCAAAGCCCTATCTTTAAAAAGATCTATGAAGCAGAATATGGTCAGTTTGGTGGTGAACCATACGGGTGTCTGGTTGGTGATTACTATTTTGACCATACTGCGCCCGATGTTGAGCTTTTGCGTGAAATAGCACAGATTAGTGCAGCAGCCCACTGCCCATTTATTGCAGGTGCCGCACCAAGTGTATTGCAAATGGAATCCTGGCAAGAACTTTCTAACCCACGAGATCTGACCAAAGTTTTTCAAAATACGGAATATGCTCCTTGGAGTAATTTGCGTGACTCTGAAGATATTCGTTATCTGGGATTAGTGCTGCCACGTTTTCTCTCTCGTCTGCCTTATGGCAATAAAACCAATCCTGTGGATGATTTTAATTTCGAGGAAGATACTGAAGGCTCCACACACAATAACTACACTTGGGCCAATTCTGCTTATGCCATGGCGGTTAATATCAATCGTTCATTTAAAATGTATGGCTGGGGTACTGCTATCCGGGGCGTAGAATCCGGCGGACTGGTGGAGAATTTGCCTTGTTATACGTTCCCATCTGATGATGGGGGTATTGATATGAAATGCCCCACCGAAATTGCAATTAGTGATCGACGTGAAGCAGAATTAGCAAAAAATGGTTTTATTCCATTATTACATCGCAAGAATACAGATATGGCTGCATTTATTGGTGCGCAATCACTTCAAAAGCCTGCTGAATATTACGACCCTGATGCGACTGCCAATGCAAATCTTTCGGCTCGCTTACCTTATTTATTTGCCTGTTGTCGTTTTGCCCATTATCTGAAATGTATTGTGCGCGATAAAATAGGGACTTTTCAAGAACGCGATGATATGGAACGTTGGCTTAATCGCTGGATCATAAATTATGTTGATGGTGATCCTGTTAATTCTTCACAAATCGTTAAATCTAAAAAACCGCTGGCCAATGCAGAGGTTCAGGTAGAAGAAGTAGAGGGAAACCCGGGCTATTATCATGCGAAGTTCTTCTTGCGCCCTCATTATCAATTAGAAGGATTAACGGTTTCTCTGCGCTTAGTATCAAAACTTCCTTCATTGAAAGGAGGTTAAAATCAAATAGACTCTATAGCAATATTTGTTTTAAAAACTCTTTGTAATATCAACCGTGCATAATTGCAAAATATATATTAGTCATTTAATCGGAGTAAATTATGTCTGAGATTAATTATGGATACATTAAGTTTGAAGGTATTGATGGTGAATCCGGAGATGACAAACATAAAGACTGGACCGGTTTTGGCAACATTGGTATTCAAACTGCAAATCCAGCTAGTGTCGATGGGGTTTCAGGCCTCACTGCCGGTACACCAGTAATAGATTTAATCTTTATCGCATTCGAGCTAGAAAAAGCGTATATTGCAATGCGTAAACATCTGTTACAAGGAAAGCATATAAAAACAACGACAATAGAAATAATGAAAAGGGGAGAAGCAACCGATATAGTGTGGCAAAAAATTCTGCTGTCACAATCTCTTATTGTTCATAGTACCGTGGCTCTGAGTCGTGATAGTAGTTATTGTCAGATTGGAATAGACTACCAGCAATATGAAGAAACATACACAGGGCAAAAACCGGATGGTACAGCTGATGCAGCAATTCATCATGGTTATGATCGTTATGCTAACAAAGTTATTTGATTAATTTAAAGAGAAATTAATTATGAGCGAATTAACCTGTGGATATTTAGAAATAAAGGGTATTAAAGGTGAATCCAAACACACCAAATATATTGATTGGATGGCTGTTGTAACAATAGAACATACTATAACCAATCAAGCTAGTATTACTCAGAAAAAAGGTTTGTGCGCAGGAACACCTTTTATCGGTGAGTTAACAGTTCAAATATTGTATGATAAATCCAGTACGGCCTTACGTGATTATTTATTTAAGGGAAAACATGCTGAATCGGCTAAAGTCGAGATATTAAGATCATCCAGTGGAGATGAAGAAGAAGCATTCTATATATTCGATATGAAAAAAGTTTTTATTACGTTATGTAATACCTCTTATGATTCATATGGGAGTAATAATGATATTTTTATTAAGTTAGCTTTTGAAGAGTATACAGAAACTTATATTGGTCAGAAATTCGACGGCACTCCAGAAGCTGCTGTTACTTGTGGTTATAATATTGCTACTAAGAAAATTTCTTAATAAAGAAATAGTAAATAATATCTGTCAGCTATTTCAATAATAACCTCCCTATTTCAAAGGGAGGTTATTTTTCCCAACAATAGGCATCCATAATTATGCGATTCACCATTGTTAAAAATGCCGGAACAAACCGACCTCCACAACTCAGTTATGATTTCATACCACCTGGCGGTACTATTGGCCGTAGCACGGACAATAACTGGGTTTTACCCGATGAAGAACAGACCATAGCCCGTTTGCAGGCCATTGTTTCTATTTCTTCCGATGGCGAATGCCGCATGATTAATCGTGGTGCTGCTTCTGAGATTTCACTGAACACAATCCCAATGGCGACCGACCGCCAGATTGAAGTTTGTGATGGTGATATGCTGAATATTGGTGATTACCAAATTCAGGTTGTTAATATCAAACAAAGTGCGCCACCTCCGGCTACAACACGAATTATTAATACGACTGAACCTTCCGACAATAAACCGGCGGATATTCCTAATGAGGTCTGGGACGGATTGGAAAATATTTTCACTCCAGCAGCAACAGAGAGCGCACTAACGCAAGCGACACCATTGAGTGATGATAATCCGCTGATAAAACCCCAACAACATCAGGAACGTAATCCTATTGATCCACTGGAACAAATGGAGACAACAATCGACCTTAATAGCCTGCAATTCCGTGCCACCGATCCTATTGCAATGTTTAATCCTGATACCGATTTCCAACAAGAAAATATTCTGAATGACACCACGCCCAGCACGTTATTACAGCAAAGTAATCAATATGGTAATCAGAGCAATAAGCAGGAAATTGATCCTCTGGTACTATTTGCCAATAAGCATACTCAGGGGAATATTAAAAATAACGATCCCTTGAACTTAATGCTAGATAATGCTGAACCACTAACGCCTTTGGATAACGCAACAGAAGAAATAATCAAGAGTTCAGCAAAAAATCCATCAGACCCTGAACTTCATAATCAAAACGATTATCAAAATCCTGTTAATTATCCAGATAATTCTTTTCATCATGATAATAACAGTAAGAATGATGAAAGTGTCGGCGAACGCCTTAATATTGATCCCGTTACCTATAAACCCCATTCCCCGCATCCACACCAAACAGATGAAGTTAAATTAGAAGGTAAGTCTCTGGAAGCTTTATTAAATGGTATGGGACTCAATCATATTCAACAACCCCAGTTTGATGAACATAAAATGTATCAATTGGGGAAATTGGTCAGTCAGCTATCCCAAGGCATTATGGCGCTTAATGCTTCAAGAACCTTGTTAAAATACAAGACAGATGCAGACATGACCCAAGTTTTGGCCGATGCCAACAACCCGTTTAAACTGTTACCTTCAGGCCAGGCTGTGTTGGTTCAAATGTTTGGTAACCATATGCCTGGCTTTATGTCACCAGAACAAGCTACGCGGGATATTTTACTCGAACTCCAAGCCCATCAATTAGGTATGATCGCAGGGTTACGTACCATTACAGCAGATATCTTACAGTTATTCGATCCTAACGTTATTGAACAAAAAGCACGTAAAGAAGGTGGATTTCCTCGTTTATCCTTAACATCAACTTATAAAGCCTCTTTATGGGACTATTTCACTAAACAGTATCAGGAAATAGCGCATAAGCTTGATCAGGATTATGCTTTATTAGGGAAAAATTTTCTGCAAGCCTATGAGGCAGAAATACATCGATATAAATGTTCTCAAAATAAATCAAATAAATAAAAAAAGAATCAATGTTTCTCTTCTATAATTTTTTCGTCACCTCAACCAATATCACCCATAACCATAATGCCTAATAGGTGACTAATGAATGACAATATTACTTTGTTATATGGTGGTTATCATGCGAGAAAACCTCCGCGTATAACAGCCAGAGATAAAATGTTGCCTTCTTTACTTGACAGGCTCACAGATAACGACACTGCCAAGAAAAAAGAATCTGTCAGCAATTACCTATTATCACACAAAGCCCTGCGGCAAAATGTACTACGGGATTTGCAGTGGCTACTCAACAGCGTCAATCGAGAACCTAATCAAGATCTTTCCTCTTTCCCAGAAATACAACACTCTGTTTATAACTTCGGCATGGAACCACTGGCCGGTAGAAATATGTCTGATATCGAATGGTGTGATATTCAAAATAAGATTATTAATGCTATTCGCATTTTTGAACCACGCATCATTCCCGATAATCTTCAGGTAAATTGCATTTCCGATATAAATTCACTGTCACTATACAATGTATTATCCATCGAAATAAAAGGATTTTTGTGGTGTATTCCCTGGCCACTTGAATTTTTATTCCGCAGTGATATCGATCTGGAAAATGGTTATTTCATTATGAAAGAAACAGGATAAAAAACAGGAAAAATCATGGATAGCAAGTTACTGGAATATTACAACCGAGAGCTGGTGTATTTGCGTGAAATGGGAAAAGAATTTGCTGAACGCTATCCCAAAGTTGCTAACCGCCTGGGAATGCATGGCATTGATATCGCTGATCCCTATGTTGAGCGCTTGTTAGAAGGCTTCGCTTTCCTCACCGCCCGCATCCAGTTGAAAATGGATGCGGAATTTCAACATTTTTCCCAGCATTTATTGGAAATGCTGTATCCCAACTATTTGGCCCCCACTCCCTCAATGGCTATCACCGAACTCAAACCTGATATGAGTAAGGGGGATGTCAGCCACGGATTTTTGGTTCCCCGTGGAACTATCATGCTCTGCCAGACATTGAAGAAAGAGGGAATTACTTTTCAATATGCCACGACTCAAGACGTCGTTTTACAACCACTGAATTTACAAAAAGTGGAGCTTGGCAAGATCCCGGCCAACATTCCTCTTATGGGATTAAATCTTCATCAGTATGGTGCTGTCAGCGCACTGCGGGTCCGCTTTGCCTGTCAGGGGAAGTTTTTCCTTAACGAGCTGGATCTGAATACGCTGACTTTTTTTCTTTCAGGACCCGATATTCAATCCCAGAAATTGCTGGAATTGATTATGGAACATTCCGTTGGCATGGTATGTCAGACGCTGGGTGAAACTCCGCAGTATCAGGTATTGCCTGACATTTCACCGCATCACGAGGGCTTTGAAGATAATCAGGCAATGTTGCCTAATGACCCTCGTAATTTCAGTGGGTATCGCCAGGTTCAGGAATATTTTGCTTTTCCTGCACGTTTCCGTTTCTTCAGTATCCGTGGAATGCAATCTTTACTGGGACAAACAGAGAAAGAAAGCGAATTTGAACTCATTCTGCTTCTGGACAAAATCGATAGTGACTTAGAAAGTTTGGTCGATGCCTCTTATTTGGCACTGAACTGTACTCCCGTGATTAATCTTTTCCCGAAAGTGACTGAACGAGTCACTGTCGATGAGAGTACCAATGAGTATCATCTGGTTGTGGATAATATCCGTCCACTGGATTACGAAATTTTTTCTGTACAAAATTTATACGGCGCTGATGAAAACCACAATGAAGAACGCATATTTCGCCCTTTTTGGTCAACGAACAGTGGTGACAAAAGCAATTATGGTGCGTATTTCACCCTGCGCCGCGATCCCCGCATTTTGTCTGAACATGCTCATCACTACGGAACCCGTACCAGCTATATCGGTACAGAAACATTCATCTCAATTGTCGATGAACACCATTCTCCATGGCCTAACGCACTAAAATATTTAAGTGCCGATGTTATGTGTACCAACCGTGATTTACCTGCGATGTTGCGACAACAAGATATCGATAGTTTTGCTATGCTGGATTCCATACCTATTCATCAAATCGTGTTTCTTAAAAGGCCAACCATTCCACATCCTGCTTTGGCAGAAGGCTCTATATCATGGAATTTAATTAGCCAACTTCAAATTAATTATTTGAATTTTATGGATAAAGATAAAAAGGAAAGTATTCAGGTACTACAGCAATTATTAAGCCTATATGCCACGCTTGCTGAACCCGCAGTGACACGTCAAATCAATGGAATACGCCGTTGCTCGCTAAAAGAAATCTATCGTCGGACGACTGAGCCGGGACCAATTGTCTTCGCCCGAGGTGTCAGTATTAAACTTGAAGTGGATGAGCAAGAATTTGCAGGAACCAGCCCATGGCTTCTGGGCAGCGTGCTGGAAAAATTATTTTCGCGTCTGGTAACCATGAACTCATTTATAGAAATGACACTGCATAGCCAGCAACGCGGGCAGATCGGTTTCTGGCCTGCTCGTATAGGCAGCAAGAAATTGCTATGAGCATGATACATATAAAAAACATGAAGACGGATATCATTACCATCCATCGTATATGTCGCTTACCACATACTTTTTGGCAACAACTGACTCAAGCACCGTGGAAATTCGATTTATTCCAGACTCTGCGTCGAATAGATGCCCAATCTGGAGAATATTATCGGCTGGGAACGGCTCCGTTACCACGCTATGAACCTCTGCGTCTGGGACAAAAAGCTTCAATGGTATTCGCTCCTTCGACGATTTCAGACGTTCAACAGCGGGAAAATTCGAAATTGTATGACATTCTCATTTACAGTTTCGGGTTATTTGGTCCCAATGGACCATTACCCCTGCATTTAACCGAATATGCCTATTCACGGGAGTATAATTATCACGATTCAACGTTAAGTTCCTTTGCCAATTTATTCCATCATCGACTCACACTCCTGTTCTATCGGGCCTGGGCCAACGCACAACCAGTTTCATCTTTGGACAGGCAGGATAATCAGAAATTCTGCCATTATTTGGCCTGTCTGATAGGTACGGGATTACCCGCCCAGCAGGAGCTTGATGCTCTCAGTAGTAACACTATCAATGACACTATCAAAAGCCACGCTCGTTACTCGCTGGCGGGTCATCTTTCCCGCCAAGGGCATAGTGCGGAAGGGTTGGAAAAAATTCTGCTCTTTTATTTCAAAGTCCCTGTCAGAATCATCCAAAATATTCCACAATGGCTGAAAATAGACACTCAGGATCAGGCCCGGTTGAAAGCGGGACGTCATATGCCCAGTTTAGGCAAATCTGCCTTTCTGGGCATCGCAGCATACGATATTCAACATAAATTCCGCATTGAGCTGGGACCATTAACCAAATCAGAATATGACATGTTTCTGCCCGGACAACCTAAAGCGCAGCAATTACGTGATTGGGTATATCAATATCTGGGTATTGAATATGTATGGGATATCAGGCTAGTCCTTGATAAATCAGCCATAACAGAAATGCGTCTGTCAAAAACAATAAAATTGGGCCTGAATAGCTGGATTGGACAAGTTACCCAATCAGCTCACTATGATGATTTAATCTATAACCCAGAATCCCCCCGGAACGAATTCTAATCTATTTACCTCTGGTTAACTTTTGCCCCTGGTTAACTTTTACCTCTGGTTAACTGCTCCCATAAACAACAACTATTATTGCGGGTTATATTTATGTCAGAAATCAGTCGTTCTGTTCTCTTTGGTAAACTTAATCGTTTGTTATTCACTTCGCTGGAAAATGCCACAACATTTTGCAAACTACGCAGTAATCCTTATGTCGAACTGGTGCATTGGCTACATCAACTCATGCAACTGCAAAACAGTGACCTGCAACTCATTATCCGTTACTTTGCACTGGATGAGCCTAGCCTGACAAAGGATATTATTGCAGCACTGGATCGCCTGCCACGCGGCGCGAGCACGATTTCCGATCTCTCCGAACACATTGACAGCGCTGTAGAACGCGCCTGGGTATATGGTTCACTGAAATTTGGTGTTGACAAGATCCGCAGTGCACATTGGCTGATTGGTATGTTAAAAACGTTCAATCTGCGCAATACATTGAAAGCCATTTCCCCGCAGTTTGATCGAATCAATACAGATACTTTGGTGGATAATTTCAACGCTATCTGCGGTAGCAGTAATGAAACACAAGAGAGTACCGAATTATCACCCGATAATACGCAAACAACGGTACAACCATCGACTGACAGTGCGTTGCAAAAATACGGGCAGGAACTGACTGCCCGCGCCCGTAATGGTGATATTGACCCTGTATCGGGCCGCGATGAAGAGATCCGTCAAATTATCGATATTCTGATGCGGCGACGTCAGAATAATCCCCTGCTGACAGGAGAAGCCGGTGTTGGCAAGACGGCTGTCATTGAGGGGCTGGCATTGCGGATTACAACAAATGAAGTCCCCCCTCCTCTACAAAACGTGCGGCTTTGGCTATTGGATATTGGTATGTTGCAGGCTGGTGCAGGGGTCAGAGGTGAGTTCGAGTCCCGCTTACGGAAAGTGATTGAAGAAGTACAATCCAGCCCGATTCCCATTATTCTGTTTATTGATGAAATTCATACTCTGATCGGTGCCGGCGGACAACAAGGAACCGGTGATGCCGCCAATTTATTAAAACCCGCATTGGCACGGGGTCAATTACGGACTCTTGGCGCGACCACATGGTCAGAATACAAAAAGTATATCGAAAAAGATCCCGCCCTTACGCGCCGTTTTCAAGTTGTTCAGGTTCATGAGCCGGATGAAACCAAAGCATTGCTGATGCTACGCAGCCTGATAAATACACTGGAGAAACATCATCATGTCCTTTTATTGGATGAAGCGGTTGAGGCTGCGGTACGTCTCTCTCATCGCTATATTCCTGCTCGCCAGTTACCTGATAAAGCGATAGCTTTGTTGGATACCGCTTGTGCCAGAGTTGCAATCAGCCAACATGCTGAACCCCCGCAGTTAGAAAACTGCCGCCATCAAATTGATGCCTTGAAAATTGAACTGGAAATCGCTGAACGGGAATCAAAAGTCGGTGTTGGGGATCAGCAACGGTCAGAAACTATCCGCGAGAAACTCTCTGTACTGGAAGAAAAACGGAGCCAACTGGAAAATCGCTGGCAACAAGAACTTGCCCTGATTGATCAAATTATTCATCTACACACTCAGTTTCATGAACAGCAGCACAATGATGATATCGATGCTCTCCATACTGAGCTGACAGAACTACAGCAGCAATTGAAAATTTTGCAAGGAGATATCCCGCTTATCTTCGCTACCGTAGACAGTAATGTCGTTTCTGCCGTTGTATCGGATTGGACGGGCATTCCTCTCAGCCGTATGGTAAAAGACGAAATCGAGGCTGTATTACATTTAGCTGATACACTCAACCAACGTGTCATTGGCCAGTACCACGCCTTAGAATTAATCGCAAAACGGGTGCGTACTTCACGAGCCAGATTAGATGATCCCAATAAACCGGTAGGTGTATTCATGTTATGCGGCCCATCCGGTGTCGGCAAGACCGAAACCGCGTTGGCACTGGCAGAAACGTTATATGGTGGCGAGCAGAACCTAATCACCATCAATATGAGTGAATTTCAGGAGGCACACACCGTATCCACATTGAAAGGCGCTCCTCCCGGTTACGTAGGTTATGGTGAAGGTGGCGTATTGACCGAAGCAGTCCGCCGCCGTCCCTACAGCGTGGTATTGTTGGATGAGATTGAAAAAGCCCACCCCGATGTTCACGAAATTTTCTTTCAGGTCTTTGATAAAGGTTGGATGGAAGATGGCGAAGGTCGCCACATTGATTTTCGCAATACCATCATTATCCTGACATCCAATGTTGGCGCTGATTTAGTTAGCACGCTGTGTTTGCAATCAGCCACCATTCCAGACCCGGAAAAACTCAGCACAGCTTTGCGAAAACCGCTGTTACAAGTATTTCCTGCCGCTTTGCTGGGGCGCTTAATGGTTATACCTTACTATCCATTGAGCGATGAAGTGATGGCAAATATCGTTCATCTGCAATTAAATCGTATTAAAAAACGCTTACTGGAAAATCATGGCATTATAGCCACATTCGATAATGCCCTGGTTAAGCATATCGTCGAACGATGTACAGAAATCGAATCAGGAGGCCGCATGGTGGATGCCATTCTGACCAACACCTTGCTACCACAAATTAGTCAGCATATTCTTTCTGCCACTGCTAATGATCAACAATATCATCAGCTACAAGTATCTCTCGAACAAGGCGAGTTTCAATGTCAATTCACGAATTAGGCTTGTGAGCAGGAGACTATTTATTATGCTGAATTTTTATAATAACTACACCAGTGGCAGTCATCTATCCTTACATGCACTACCTGTTGGATACTGCTTGAACGAATTTGAGATCGAAAACGTTATTGGCAATGGCGGGTTCGGGATCGTGTATCGTGCCTGGGATCACCGACTAAAACGAAGCATTGCGATCAAAGAATATATGCCTGCTTCTCTGGTAATGCGTGAGCAAAATTTAACGTTAAAACTACGTAGAGAAGATTTCAGAAAAAGATTTCACATTGGGCTGACTCATTTTATGCGTGAAGCTCATTTTATGAGTTGTTTCAACCACCCATGCTTACCATTTTTTCTTCATTTCTGGCAAAAAAACCGCACTGCCTACATTGCAACGCCTTTTTACAGCGGAAAGACGTTAAAGGTATTGCAAGCAACACAACCGGAAATTATTAATCAACGCTGGCTCTGCAACATTTTGTATCCTTTGCTTGATGCACTTAATACGCTTCACCAAGCGGGTTATCTGCACTGTGATATTTCTTTGGATAATATCTTGATTCAAGAAAATGGAGCACCGGTGCTACTCGATTTAGGCTCAACCAGAAAACTGAACGAACGACTGTCTGATGAACTTGAAGTCACCATAAGATCAGGTTTTACGCCTATCGAACAATACACAGCCAATGAAGAAGGACAGCAAGGCCTCTGGACAGATATCTATGCGATAGGTGCGGTACTCCATACTTTAATTGTCGGAACTCCCCCGCCAGTCAGTATTGTGCGTAATCTTGAAGATAATTATCAACCTCTGGCCGAACGGAAACCTGCTGGTTATTCACTCTCATTTCTACATGCTATCGATCGCGCTTTAGCCATTCAACCTTCTGAACGACCAATGACCACGTCAGAATTAACAGCGCTGATAAAATCATCTGCTATAGAACCATCTTTGTCCCCGACATTATCTGATTTTGGTACGCTATCAGAATACTGACAATCTATTCCCTGTGGATTTCAAGATGCAGATATCAATAATGATTGTGTAATTTAAGGGAGTCTAACCATGGTATATAGAAAAAGATCGTTGAGTGTTAATCATCATCATGATTTTTTATCAAATCCATTACGGGAAACTAAATCTACTTTGGATATGAGGTCTGTTGATGCTGAACTTCGAGATCTTAGGGATATCAGGAAATTTGTGCACATCAAGAAAGGAAATTATCAAGAAGCATCCTATGCCGTAAACACAATATTACATAGAATGAGTGGAGACCAATTTCCGCATGATTTTTTTAATGGTAATAGGGAAAATGAAAGGAAGAATAAAAATATTGGAGAAACTTCTCACTCGGAGGTTCTTAACCTGAATAGTATATTAAAGAATCATGGATTGGTGTTAGAACAACATAAAAAATCATTAACAAAAGAAGAAAATGAAGAAAAAGAAGAAATAGCGAAAAATTTTTATAGGTATCAAAGTGCAAAAACGATATTCACGTTAATAAACAAGTCAATTAATCGCTCTCGTGACGAAGATACGTTTTTTATTGCTTACTACTTCTCTAATCCTATAGGAATATTACAACTTTCTACAAAAAGTAATATTCCCTTAATTGTTCATTTTGCTGTGCACTATCTAACTCGTAATTTTGGATATTTACTAATGGAATATGCGGTAAATGAATCATTAGACTTAGGAAAAGAGGGGAAATTACAATGTGATGCATTACCCAGAGCTGAAAAGGCTTATTCTGATTTGGGATTCCTAAAAACAACAGGTGATGTTATGGTGTTAGAGCCTGCAATGAATAAAGATAAATGGCATATTATAAATGGCCGTTATAAATATATAATGTACTAAATATCTTTTTAAAATGACAGACAAGTCAGAAAAACCCAGTCCTATTTTTGCGGATCTTTTAATTGTAAAAAAGTTACATAAGGAAAAAGTGAGAAATCCTTGAAGCTGGGAACATAGGTATTTTGGCATCATACAATATGAGAGAAGATGACGAGAGAAGATTTTTTATCAAAAAATCAAAACACCTCCGCCAGAGATAATCTCTGGCGGAGTGTTAAAATCAATAATTATTCATCTTCTTCATGTTCAGAGGCACGTTTCTTTCCACTCAATTCATATTCACGTAGTTTATTCGCTATCGCAGTATGAGAAACGCCAAGCCGTTTTGCCAATTTGCGCGTGCTGGGATAATGACGATAAAGGCGCGTCAATACGGAACGTTCGAAACGCTTGCTGATTTCATCCAAAGACCCCACCAGTACATCTTCATTAAATGCCATCTCTGATTCTAATTCGGGCAACTGAATATCCTGCGGGCATAGTTTATTCGTCTCAAGCTGAGTCAACGCATGATAGATAACATTCCGCAGTTGCCTGACGTTCCCCGGCCAGTGATAACCAGACAAAAATGGCTCCAGATCAGAAGAAAATTTAGGCTTGGTTAAACCCTGCTCTTGTGCAAAACGCGTAACAAAGTAATCTGTCAGCGGCATAATATCCGCCCGACGCTCCCGTAAGGGAGGCAATGTAATAGTTAAAACATTCAGCCGATAATAGAGATCTTCACGAAACACCCCTTTTTGCACTAACTCAACCAAATTCTTCTGAGTGGCGCATATAATCCGGACGTTAACCTTAACTTCATTGTCTTCACCAACACGGCGGAATGTTCCATCGTTCAAGAAACGCAGTAATTTATTCTGCATTTGTGGCGACATTTCACCGATCTCATCCAACAAAACCGTACCGCCATTAGCCTGCTCAAAGAAACCTTTTTTGCCTTCCATCGCATTTGGGTAGGCTCCCGCCGCATAACCAAATAGCTCACTTTCGACAACATCGTCTGGCATAGAAGCACAATTTAACCCAAGAAAAGGCTGTTTTCCTCTGGCACTCCGCAAATGACAGGCTTTAGCAAATTCATCTTTTCCGGTTCCCGTTTCTCCAATAAGCAGCAATGGGGCATCAAGCATTGCCATTTTACGTGCCTGCTCAATGACATGAACCATTTTAGGACTGACGGCAATAATTTGCTCAAAAGCACAATCATCATTCACCGTTAATCGTTTGAGCGATGATTCAATCTTTCTTTCTGAGTGGCGTGTTTCAGCGCGCAACATAATCACAGCGCCTACACACCTGACGACCTGATTTTCATCTGTTAACTGCATAGGAACAATATCCATCTCATAGTTCTGCCCTTTGATGGATAAATGTGCCGAATGAGGTTGGTGATGCTCACTTTCGAGCCAGCGGAGGAAATTGTAATTGTTAATCAGATGACTGATGTTTTTTGGGCTGATCTTTTCTTTGCTGAGGCCAAATAATACCAGTGAGGCGGGATTAGCCAGCTCGATGTTTCCTTTCATATCAATAGAAAAGATTGGTTCAGGAACCGATTCCAACAGTGTCCACATCGCCCTATGCTCTTTTTCTGACGGCATAAAGGCGACCGTCCGAACATCAATCACCCCGCTGATGCGGCGAATTTCCGCCATCAATAAACGAAAGGTGTTGAAATCAATCTGAGTAAAATTAAGGTAAATACGACGAGCAGGAGAAATCTCAATTCCTTTCAGGTCAATATTTCTTAAAACCAGTAAATCAAGTAACTCACGAGTTAACCCAATCCGATCCTGACAAGTAACTTCTAATCGCATTATTCTGACCTTATTTACACGATGTTCATAACCTTCTGAAATGTTACCCGTTACTGTGCAATAGATGAAGCCCTGTCAGTAAAAGTTTACGATAAAATAAGTTGTCAATCTGGAATGACAGTAGCCACTATTTGGCTACTGTATTTTGGCGGCTGTATTGTTCTCGGTCTTTTTGGTTTTTGTCGTCGGTAATGTGCTTTTAAGCTGGGTCAGTAATTGGTGACGAAAATCCCCCAGTTTCGGCTTGTCGCCATCAATCCATGGCAAAGGACGACACAGTTCCATTGCTTTGATACCCAGACGTGCAGTCAGCAGGCCCGCGCCAATTCCCTGAGCAGCACGCGCCGAAAGACGGGCAGCAATGTCCTGGGACAACCAGTCCATGCCCACTTCCCTCACTAATTCTGACGCTCCCGCAAAGGCAATATTCAGCAGGACTAACCGGAACAGACGAATGCGGCTGAAATAACCTAATTCGATCCCATACAGCGCCGCTATGCGATTAATCAAACGAATATTTCGCCACGCAATAAAGGCCATATCGACAATAGCCAGCGGGCTGACAGCAATCATTAAGGCAGATTCCGCCGCAGAACGACTGATCTCTTTCTTCGCTTGCACATCTAAGACAGGCTGAACCAATTTGCTGTATAACATGACTATTTCACGGTCATTGTGTGTTTCATGCACAGCTGCCTGCCAACGCTGTAATGCCGGGTGCTGTTGCTCAATTCCGGCCTGCTCTGCCAGTTTTTCGCAAAATTGACGCCCTTTGCCAATACCATGGCTTTGCAATAGCACCTTCGCAGTATCTCGCTCTTCGGTACGCTGGCGTAAGTGATAGAGACGCCGCCACTCTCTTATCACTGTGCCTATTCCCGCAAAAATAATCAGGCCACCCGCTGCGGCAACCCCCAGTGCAATCCAATCATTTTGCTGCCATGATTGATATATCCACTGAATAAACTGTGCAATCACACTGACGCCTAACAGCAATATTGCGCCGGAAAAAATTTTTCGCCACAAACTCCGTTTTGGTTTCAGTGCCTGATTGACAGCACCTTCAAATTCCCCCTCTTGTTCCTCTGCGTCCAGTTCAGGCATAACCGGATAGAATTCCTTTTCCTGCCCATTGAATTCTTTTTTTGATTTCAGAGATGACTCTGACGATGTTGGTGCAAGATCATCAAAATCCATTCTCGGTTTCAAAGGTTCGGTCATGTTAATTTGTCTCCCAGTAAAAATTCCATTGCGCTGTCCATGCGAATATGAGGTAACGGCGTATCAACATTGACTTGTTTTGGTCTGAATGATTCAAAATTGAACCCCTGTTTTTGCCAAAAGTCGCTGTTCGGCAAACGCTGTGGCACTTCTCCCGGAAAGAACGTCATTGGTTTATCATCTGACAAGCGGTTGCCTTTAATGGCAGGAATTTTTTCACCATCATGAATGACAATACCACTTTCTGTTGCCTGAACGGATGCAAGCCCCACACAATCCATACTGATCCCTTCAAACGCCGCGTTTTGCCAGGCTTCCTGAACCAATTGCTGTAAAAGAGAAACAAGGTTGGCATGTTGATCCGCTGTAATATGATCAGCTTTGCTGGCAGCAAACATCAATTTATCGATACAAGGGGAGAATAAGCGACGAAACAAGGTTCGTTTACCATAATGGAAACTCTGCATAAGCTGTGTCAATGCAAGCCGCATATCGTTAAAGGCTTGTGGGCCACTGTTCAAAGGCTGTAAACAATCCACCAGAACAATTTGCCGATCAAAGCGGAGAAAATGCTCTTTATAGAAACCTTTGACGATATGATCACAATAATAAGCAAAGCGCTCCCGCAACATACCAATGTTAGTCTGTTTATCCGCCTTGGCTAATTGAGGTTCTCCAATTCTGTCGATATCCGGCCATGGGAAAAATTGCAGCGCGGGCGCTCCCGCTAAATCCCCCGGTAAGATAAACCGCCCTGGCTGAATAAAATGCAGCCCCTGTTGTTTGCATTGATGCAGATAATCGGTATAAGCCTGAGCGATTCTGGCAAGCAAATTTTCATCGGCAGGGGCCAATGGATCACATTGTTTGCATAATTCCAACCACGGTTTAGCCCAATTCGCTCTTTCCCCTTTGAGCAATCCATTCATATGCCGTGACCACGCCAGATAATTTTGTTCCAGCATGGGTAAATCCAGTAACCATTCTCCCGGATAGTCGACAATTTCCAGATAAAGGGTGGAGGTTTCCTTTAGATAACGAAAGAGAGAATCTTTAGAGCGATAACGCAGAGCCAAGCGAATCTCGCTCACGCCACGCGTTGGTATTGGCCAATACGGTGGTGTGTCGTGCAATGCGGCAATGTTTTCATCATAGGCAAAGCGGGGAATTCCAAAATCTCGCTGTGGTACCCGTTTTACACCCAGCAAACGCCCGTCACGCACAGCAGAAAATAGCGGCAATCTGGCTCCACTATGAACATGCAGTAACTGGTTTACTAAAGAAGTAATAAAGGCGGTTTTTCCACTGCGACTTAATCCTGTTACCGCCAGTCGCAAATGGCGGTCCATTCCACGATTAACAAGCGCTGATAGTTCGTTTTGCAACCGTTTCATGTTTCTCCTAATAGGGGATACCGTGATTCTGTTTCATCCGGTCTGTAACATCGGCACAATGACAATTATTATCAATAGATTGATACTATTTCCGATGTTACTGACCAGAACCCATATTTTTCTATATAAAATTTTAGGGTATTTAAATTTAGTATTCTAAATTTATAGCCTGACATTGTTCACGGTCTAAAGTTGGCGAAAACGACTGCGTACACTATAAGTGTCTGAAGTAATATAACGTTCCATCTGACGCAAGCGAGTTTCACTTGCCCTCAGTTGGTAATCTACTTCATCCAACATTTTCTGTGCTGATGGCCCCCTATCTTTTTCCTCCGCCGAATATCCCGCAGGCGCGGGATCCATTACAAAGGTCAAGATAATATAAGCCAATACAGTTATGCCAAATAATCCAAAGAACAGCGACAGTACTGTGATGGTACGGATAAGCGGAACTGGCACGTTAAAATAATCTGCCAGCCCGGCACAAACCCCTTTTACCATCCCCTGATCTGGCAAGCGATAGAGTTTCCGGCGGTATGTATTCGACATTATGACTGTCTCCAGCTTGGATGCTCGGCATCAAGGATATCTTCCAGCGTTTTGATCCGCTCCTGCATACGCCGGGCGTTCTCTGTCAATTGCTCTAAACGCTGAACCTCGCTGCTCCCTAACTGACCTCGATTCTGGTTGCTATAATGCAGCCACAACCAAATGGGTAAAACAAAAAGCACGAAGATGATCAGTGGGATCCCCAGAAATATATAGCCCATTATCTTTCCTTAGTTGTGCATAACATAAGTTGTGCATGACATATGTCATCATTGTGGATCTTTGAGATTCATTTTAGCCTTCAGGGCCGCAAGTTGCGCACTGATTTCATCATCTGCTTTCAATTCTGCAAATTGCTGTTCGAGTGATTTTTGTTTGCCCAACCCAACGGATTCCGCTTCGGCTTCCATGTGATCTATCCGGCGCTCAAACTGCTCGAATCGCGCCATTGCCTCATCTATTTTACCACTATCTAGCTGACGGCGTACTTCGCGGGAAGATGCCGCTGCCTGATGACGCAAAGTTAATGATTGTTGTCTTGCACGCGCTTCTGTCAATTTATTTTCCAGCTCCGTCACTTCACCCTTAATGCGTTCAAGAGTTTCATCTAAAATAGACAGTTCGTTTGTTAATACTTCAACCAGGCTGTTAACTTTCTGTTTTTCAATCAACGCCGCACGAGCCAGATCTTCTTTACCTTTACTCAACGCCAGTTCAGCTTTTTCCTGCCAACCCTCAATTTGGTTTTCACCATTGCTAATACGGCGCAAAAGCTGTTTTTTCTCTGCCAGTGTACGCGCTGAGGTTGAACGAATTTCCACCAACGTATCTTCCATTTCCTGAATCATCAAACGGATCATTTTTTGCGGATCTTCCGCTTTATCCAGCAGAGAAGAAATGTTGGCGTTAACGATATCAGCAAAGCGAGAAAAAATACCCATAGTCATAAACCTCTTTCATTAGAATGTATGTATGTTATGCCTGTGTACTGTTAAAGCGGATACAAGATACACGGTAAGGCATTTATTTAATTACTTGAATACAATTTACTTAGATGCAAATTACTTAGGTGCAAATTACTTAGGTATAAATACAAGATACATGCCAACTTTATATCTTTGATATCTTATTGAAATAAATAAAATAATTTTTCTTTGACTTTTTATGGCAATAATTTAATGTGGTTAAATTGACTAACTAGTGGCGAAAAATACCATGTCTCAGTTTATTGATAACCTATTAGGTGAAGCAAACTGTTTTATTGAAATTTTGGAACAAGTCTCTGCACTAGCAAAGTTGAATAAGCCTGTTTTGGTTCTCGGCGAACGAGGAACAGGCAAGGAGTTAATCGCCCGTCGTTTGCATTATCTTTCTCCGCGTTGGCAAGACCCCTTCATTTCTCTGAATTGTGCTGCGCTCAATGAAAATCTGCTTGATTCAGAACTTTTTGGTCATGAAGCCGGCGCATTCACCGGCGCTCATGCAAAACATCAGGGGCGCTTTGAACGGGCAGACGGTGGAACGTTATTTCTTGACGAACTGGCTACCGCCCCCATGCAGGTACAGGAAAAATTGCTGCGCGTCATTGAATATGGTCATTTGGAACGCGTAGGCGGCAATAAGTCCTTACAAGTCGATGTACGTCTGATATGTGCAACCAATGAAGATTTACCTGCCATGGCTGCCCGTGGAAAGTTCAGGGCTGACTTGCTTGATAGACTGGCATTCGACGTGGTTCAAATCCCGCCACTACGTCAACGACAACAGGATATTATGTTACTGGCACAAAATTTTGCGATTCAGATGTGTCGTGAATTGAACCTGACCTTTTTCCCCGGATTTACTGACGAAGCCAAGCAGCAGCTACTTTCTTATCATTGGCCCGGCAACGTCCGAGAATTAAAGAACGTGATAGAACGCTCCATTTATCGACACGGCGATAATCAGAATGAATTAAACACTATCATTATCAACCCATTTTCATCATCACAAGGACGTGTTGAAAAACCTGTTAATGCGCGATCTCGATCTATTGCTGGTGAGCCGACCGATTACTCCCTTCCCCAATTACCCCTTGATTTAAGACAATGGCAAAATGATAGTGAAAGGATTTTGATCATGCAGGCATTGGCAGAAAGTCAATTCAGTCAGAAGAAAGCGGCTGATAAGCTCAATCTGACTTATCACCAGCTACGTGGATTAATCAAAAAACACGATATCAATATTCACACCAGTGAATAAACAAAAACCAGTGGGAACAAGGTAGCCAATCCAAGGGTTACGCGTGAAATTTTCTTTGTTCGGGCAACTTAATTTATCAACAGTCTATTTTAGTACTGATGGAGATATCATCATTTCTGAAGGTTTACCTTGGAAAAAGAGAATCATGTGTTGGATATATTTTACTCATATATACTTATTGAGATCAAACAGAACAGTCAATCCCGGCTAAACGTACTCAAAATCCAATATTGGAGTTAAATTAGACCCGTTTGTCTTGGATTGCTATAGCATCTAAAACCCTTTCTCTTATATTATCAAAAATAATATCAGCTTCTTGATTGCCATCAATAGCTATAGCGAAATCAGGAGTTTTTTCTTCAAGTTGATTATTGAAAGATATAAGCTCTTCCAAGACCTCGCAATCGGTACCTCTTTTATTAATTCTTTCATAAGCAATCAAAGGATCAATTTTAATGAAAAATAACAGATCATAAGGCTGAATAAGGTTATAAATTTCTGAGACCTTGTCTATGTTTTCACAACCATGTGAACGAGCTAATTGCAAACGACAATTATTTGTCCTAGGATCAATTATATCAATACCTTGTATTAACATAGGTTGTATAACCGAAAAATGAAAACGAACGGAACTAAAAGCTTTTGAAAGTTCGAAAGCATAAGCTCCAAAATAGCTACGATGCGTTTTACCATATTTCTTAGCAATAGCCTGTGAAGTTTGAGCTACCAAGTCATCTTTGGATTCACTTACGTAGCACTGTCTGTCTAAGGATCTAAGAAATTGTGATAACTTCGCAGATTGTGTAGACTTACCTGCTCCATCTAAACCTGTAAAACCAATGAACATAGTTTTTCTCCTTATGCAATTGTATCTACCTTATATAGAGGCATTGATATATTCCGCACCAAAACTATCAGATATTACAGGAACGTCTTCCCAAGGTTCACGATAATCCAAGCTTGATGCATAACTTAATAGAAGGTCCATATTATTATTTATTTTTTCAATCCCCCGAAAATAAAGTTGTGATGTTCCATCACATAAAAGGTAAGATGGAGTTGAACCTATTGCCCCTATAATTAGGGAAGATCTAATAATATGTAATGTACAAGGAAAGTTTTCTTTTGGTGGCAAATTAAGACCACGTATTTTATTTTTGAATACAGGTTGTTCAGAAACAGGCACAGTCTGGTAGTGTCTTACATTAAGTCCTTCGGCATTCAATGCATGCTGTACTGCCATACGAAACCTTCCTCTGTCTGCATAACCTATCCTCGTAGGGTCTAGCATTATTCGGTAAAAATGAAAAACTGACCTAAAATCTTCATTATTATAGGGAGGTGTTAACCAATCAAATTTCGAGAGGGTTTTATTAAGAAATTCACCAGCTATACGGATTCTATTTGTTAAAGAGGTAAAAGATCTTAGCTGGGTTCTAGCCATTGATGCCTGGATAGGGTTCAGAGTATAATTCCATCCAAAGGTAATAGAATTATAAACTCTTGTTTCATTGCTTTTTATAACCTCACCATAGATCCTTAGCATTTCAGCTTTATTTTTTTGAACGATTGTTTTATTAAGTAACATGCCACATTCACCGCAAGTTGCAAGATTTTTTTGCGACATTAAGCTGAATGTTGAGGCATCCCCAAAACTACCAACAAGTTTTCCTTTATACGTAGCGCCTGGTGCCTGAGCTACATCTTCTATCATATATAAATGATATTTCTTACAAATATCAATTATGGGGTCCATGTCAGCGGGAATGCCGTGCATATGAACAATAACAACAGCTTTCGTTTTTGGAGTAATCACAGCTTCTATATTATCAGCTGTGATATTGTAAGTATAAGGGTCAACATCCGCAAAAACAGGGATTGATTTATTATGTACAACAGCAAGAGCTGTTGCGATAAAAGTAAGGTTAGGTACAATTACTTCATCGTCCTCATTAATATCTAATGAAACTAAAGCAGCATGTAGAGCAGCTGTTCCACTGTTGAGGGCTGTGGCATATGGCATACCAAAAAAGTTAGCCATTTCTTTTTCTAAAAGATAAACCTCTTCAGAACCTCTTCCTGAAAAATCATAATCATCAAATGATTTAATAACAGCTTCTTTATCTTCTTCGCTTACAATAGGCCATTTAATTCTAAGAGAAGAATGATCTTGGACAATTTTTTCTCCACCAAAAAGTGCAAGACATTTACTTTTCTCGATCATTTAATATACCCTCAATGAATTTATCGTAACTTAAGCCATAGGCGTTTGCTTGCCGTGCGGACGCTTGGTTTAGAGCAAGCCCTGGTTGCGAATCGGTTTCAAGTGCATAGATAGAGCCTTCTGGATTTATAACAAAATCAGTCTTACTTAACCCTCTAGCTCCTAAAGAAATATGAAAAATCTTGGCATAATAAGAACACTTTTTTAATAGGTCATGGTCTAACTTTGTATTAGTTTCTCTCAATACACCTATATTATTAATATTTCTTTCTCTTAATAGAGGAGGGAAACAAATAGGATTATTACTACCATAAACAACAATTGATACCTCGATGTCACCTTGAATTAGCTGTTCGCCTATTTCGTTGTGGTGCAGATTGCCATTTACACTTACAAAGATACCATTCTTACTCCCTCCATCATCTGGTTTATGAACGAAACAAGAAATTTTTTGGGCATTATCTCCATAGAGATGGCCACGATATATCCAGTCTGGAGTAGGTATACCAAGTCTAAGATAATGTTTTTTAGTCAGATGCTTTGAGCTCATAACAAAAGCAGCCTCAGGATTCGAATGTGTATGCATCACACCAATTTCCTTCATTGCATTCTGAAGCATTCCATTTTCACCATAACCACCATGCGTACACAAAAAGCACACTCCATCAACAAGTTTCTGAATTATTCGTAAGTAAGTACACCTACTAACTTGCACTACCTCACCATTTAACACAGATAAAACATTAGAAACAGATAGAGCAGAAAATTCAGACTCTGGGCCATCTATATTTTGTATTATATATTTCTTTCTTTTCATGACATTTTTTCTCTTTGGCTATTAATTAACAATGCATGAATTTCATCTAATTTAGTAAGGTGTGTAAATTTCAAATCAGATATAATAAAAATTGAACTGATAGTTTCCTCAAGCAATAACTTAATAGTTTTATAATCAGGGATATTATTATTTTTTATGCAACCTTCATATTCTACTTCAGCCTGTGTATGAAAATATGATCCGTCAAAAGTAGCTATAGAGAGAGATAAAGAGTAAAGATGACCATTCAAAGTA